>NZ_LZIX01000012.1:0-6955 GCF_001666955.1 Mycobacterium sp. E735
CGCACTGCTTTTCGCCGTGGCCGCTATCGCGTCGTTTCCAATCGACGCCATCAGCGACCGCGGCACGCGCATGCGGGTCCACGCGACGGGCGTGGGCGCGCCCTTCTCGGACAGCACCGTGACCACGGCCTCCCCGATACCCAGCGACGTCAGCGCCGATTCCAGGTCGTAGACATCGGTTTTCGGATACGTCCGCACGGTCTTGCTCAGCGCCTGTTGATCGTCGGGGGTGAACGCCCGCAGCGCGTGCTGGATCCGGGCGCCGAGCTGGGAGAGCACATCGTTGGGCAGGTCGGTGGGCAGTTGCGTGCAGAAGAACACCCCGACGCCCTTGGAGCGGATCAGCTTGACGGTCTGCTCGACCTGCTCGAGGAACGCCTTGGAGGCGTCGGCGAACAACAGGTGCGCCTCGTCGAAAAAGAAGACCAGCTTGGGCTTGTCGATGTCGCCGACCTCGGGCAGCACCGCGAACAAGTCGGCGAGCACCCACATCAGAAACGTGGAGAAGATGACCGGGCGTAGCGACTGACCGCTGAACTCGAGCAGCGAGATGATGCCGTGACCCTGGTCGTCGACGCGCAGCAAGTCCTGAGGATCGAGCTTCGGCTCGCCGAAAAACGTGTCGCCGCCCTCGCCGGCGAGGTTGACCAGCGCCCGCAGGATGACGCCCGCCGTCGTCGGTGAAACGCCGCCCAGGTCTTTCAGGTCGGCCTTGCCCTCGTCGCTCGCCAGGTGGCTGATCACGCCACGCAGATCACCCAGGGTGACCAGCCGACGGTTCGCCTGCTGGGCCCAGTGAAAGATCAGCCCCAGCGTCGACTCTTGAGTGGCGTTGAGCCCCAACACTTTCGACAGCAGAACCGGACCGAAGCTGGCAACCGTCGCGCGGACCGGCACGCCCAGTCCCCCGGTGCCCAGCGACAAGAACTCCACCGGGAAGCCGGTCGCCGCCCAGTCGTCGCCCGTGTCTTTGGCGCGCGCGGCGGTCTTGTCGTTGGCCTCCCCCGGCCGGGCCAGACCCGACAGGTCGCCCTTGACGTCGGCCATCATCACCGCAACGCCCGCCGCACTGAGTTGTTCGGCGATCAGCTGAAGTGTCTTGGTCTTCCCCGTTCCGGTCGCACCGGCCACCAGGCCGTGCCGGTTGATCGTGGCCAGGGGGATGCGAATCTGCGCCGTCGGGTCGACGGCGCCGTCGACGACGACCGTGCCCAATTCGAGTGCCTGCCCGTCGACGGCGTACCCGTTGGCGATCCGGCGCGCGGGTGTTTCCGCGGATTCGGTGCTCATCGTGGTGCCCCCGTTCCCAGTGCTTCGGCAGGTGGTCCGGCAACGCTCACACTACTTCTCCGGCGCAATTAGGGGCGATGGCCGGCGCGGGCGGCGCGGGAGCCTAGTCTGAGCGCTGTGCGAGACGAGTTGGTGTGGATCGACTGCGAGATGACGGGGCTGGACCTCGGCTCCGACAAGTTGATCGAAATCGCGGCCCTGGTCACCGACGCCGATTTGAACATCCTGGGCGACGGCGTCGACGTGGTTATCCACGCCGACGACGAAGCGTTGTCGTCGATGATCGACGTGGTCACCGAAATGCACACGCGTTCAGGGCTGATCGACGAGGTGCGGGCGTCGACCGTCGACCTGGCTACCGCCGAGGCGATGGTGCTCGACTACGTCGGCAAGCATGTCAAGCAACCCAAGACGGCGCCGTTGGCGGGCAATTCCATCGCCACCGACCGTGCGTTCATCGCCCGCGACATGCCCGCGCTGGATTCGTTCCTGCATTACCGGATGATCGACGTGAGCTCGATCAAGGAGCTCTGCCGGCGCTGGTATCCGCGGATCTATTTCGGCCAGCCGGTCAAGGGGCTCGCGCACCGCGCGCTGGCCGACATTCACGAATCGATCCGCGAGTTGCGGTTCTACCGCCGGACGGCGTTCGTCTCCCCGCCGGGACCTTCTACCAGCGAGATCGAGGCCGTAGTCGCCGAACTGGAGGGCGACGGCGGCACCCCGAACGAAATCGATTCGGCCACCGAGCCACCGACCGGCTAGTATCGACGTCGCCGCTCGAAGGCCTCGAGGCCGCCGGCGGCGATGGTGGCTGTAGTTCAGCTGGTAGAGCACCAGGTTGTGATCCTGGATGTCGCGGGTTCGAGCCCCGTCAGCCACCCCAATCGGCCGGAGGCCCGTGTTGCTTCCTGACCGCCGGGTCGTTGCGGCCCCCGGCACGCGATTGCACCCTGAACGGGAGGGACAGCGCGCCGTGCCGCCGAACCGCCAATTGCTCCCCCTGAACGCGGCCATCATGGGTTGCGCTGTCCTGCTCGCGGGCTGCGGGGGGTCGAACCACACGGCGACCACCGTCACGTCGACGGTGCCGGCAGCGACCAAGACGGTGACCGTGACCGCCGTGCCGCCGCCCCCGCCGGGACCGAAGACGACCATCGAGTCGGACGGCACGTTCATCGTCGGCAGCGACATCGCACCGGGCACCTATCGCAGCGCCGGGAAATACGGGTGCTATTGGGCGCGTCTGCGCAGCCTGGACACCAATGACATCATCGACAACAACGTCAACGACGGCCCGCAGGTGGTGCAGATCCTGCCCACCGACCGCGCGTTCATGACCAGAAACTGTGCGGCCTGGCACAAGGTCGACTGAACCGCACGTCAGGTGTTGGCGTTGCCCGCTTTCCACTGCGGCCAGGGAATGTTCCAGTCGCCCAACCCCTCGGTGCCGGGCAGCGTCGGCCCCACAGTGTTGATGACCTCGACAATGTCGCCGGTCTTGCTGTGGTCATAGAACCACTCGGCGTTGCTGGGGCTCACGTTCAGGCACCCGTGGCTGGTGTTGGTGTGCCCCTGGGCGCCGACCGACCAGGGCGCGGAATGCACGAAGACGCCGCTATAGGACATCTGGGTGGCCCAGTCCACTTCGGTGCGATATCCGTTGGGCGAGTTGACCGGAACACCGTAGGTCGACGAGTCCATGATGATGTGCTTGAACCGGCCGCCGATGATGTAGAAGCCGTTGTCCGTCGGCGTGCTGTCCTTGCCCATCGACGTCGGCATCGTCTTGACCACCTCACCGTTGACGCGCACGGTCACCGTCTTGGTGGTGTCGTCGGCGGTCGAAATGACCTCGTCGCCAATGGTGAAGTGGGTCTTGACGTTGTCCTCGCCGAACATTCCGTCACCCAGGTCGACGCCGTAAGTGTTGACCGCCACATCGATGGCCGTCCCGGATTTCCAGAAATGCTCTGGGCGCCAACGTACTTCGCGATTGTTGAGCCAGTAGAAGGCGCCCTCGACGGGCGGGTTTGTGGTGATCTTGATCGCCTTCTGCGCGGCGGCGCGGTCCGCGATGTTCTCGTCGAACCGGATCGCCACCGGCTCACCGATGCCCACCACCTCGCCGTCGCCCGGGGCGACGTAGGGCATCGTCAGGTGGGCGGGCGAACTGGTCTGGAAGGTCATCTGCCGATTCGCCGCGCCCCCCATGCCCAGCGCTTTCACGCTCAGGGTGTAGCGCCTGTTGTAGCCGAGTTGCTCGGTGGTCGACCAGCGCAGCCCGTCGGGGCTGAGCTGCCCGCTGATGGATTTGCCGTTCTCGTTGACCATGGTCACCGACGCGAGAACACCGTCGGCCACGCTGACGGTCACAGGGGCGTCGACGGTGACACCGACGGCCCCGTCGGTCACCGAGGAGGTCAGCTTCGGGACGAGCAGGTCCGCGAATGGGGTGCCCTTGTCGAAGATCACTTTCGCCGGGGCAGCGGTATGGCTGCCCCCGCAGGCGACGCCGAACACAGCAACCGAAGCGATCGCGGCGGCCAGCCACGATCGTCGTCTGCGCAAAGGCGTCATCGAGTGACCTTCCACGAAATCCGATGTAGTTGGTCACCGCTGACCAGAAACAGTGCATGCATTGTAATGCGTTTTGTGCACAAGCACGCCGACCTTGACAGGTCCGTGATCAGGTGTCACGCAGGGCCGGCCGGAAGGTGCGCTCAGGCCGGTTGGCCGACCCTGTCGCGGCGGCCTCTACCCGCGCGAGCCAAGAGTGGGCTAGTGACGATACGTCGCGGCTTTGGTGGGCCACCTCCGGATCGACGGGCGCTCCGGCTCGGCCGCGTCAGCGGCCCAGCGCCGCCGCCCCACCGCGGCGGCCGCGTCTTCACCCGTATCGGACCGTTGCCGCAGCACCTCCAACGGTTTGGGGGCCCACCACGTCCATCGGCCGAGCAGGTGGATGAACGCGGGCACCAGGACCATCCGCACCAGGGTGGCGTCGGCGAGGACGGCCAGGGTCAGGCCGACGCCGAGCATGCGCATGAACGACACGTGCGCGGGGATCAACGCGGCGAAGGAAATCGACATCACCACCGCCGCGGTGGTCACCACCCGGCCGATGCCGGCGATGCCCAGGGCCGTGCTCTCGTCGGTGGCGGCGCGCGCCTCGGCCGAAGTGGGCGGCGTTTCCTGGATGGCTTGCGACGCCTGCCAGTATTCGTGGATCCGGGATACCAGGAACACCTCGTAATCCATGGCCAGGCCGAAGGCGATGCAGAACAACAGCACCGGGATGTTGGCGTTCAACGTGCCGTTGGGCGTGGTGCCCAGCGCGCCGAGGTTGCCGTCCTGGAAGATCCACACCATGGCCCCGAATGCGGCCGTCAGCGACAGCAGGTTGCACGCCAACGCTTGCAGCGGCAGCACCGCGCTGCCGGTCAGCAGGAACAGCAGCGCGAAGGTGATGACGGCGATCAACCCGAACACCAGGGGTAACCGCTTGGTGATCGCGCCGACGCTGTCGCGGTTGATCTGCGCCAGCCCGGTCATCTCCGTCGACCGTCCCGCCGGTCCGGGGACCTTGTGCAGCTGGTCGAGCTGCGCGTTCGACGCCTGCGAGTAGAGGGGCGCGCTGCTGGCCACGGTCAAGAAGGCGCCGCCGTTGGCAGCGCCGGCGGCCGTCGCGGGCGGTCCCATCCGGTTGCCGGCGACGAATGTCCCGGTCGGGGCGGTGACCGAGGAGACGTCGGACACGCGCGACAGCGCGGCGGCGTAGCGGTTCAGGTCGGCGGCCCCCACGCCGCGGGCGTCGGGGACGACGACGGTGACGCCGTTGCCGAATCCGTTGGCGAAGTCGTCGTCCAGCATGTCGGCGACTTGGCGCGCCGACGCGGACCGGGGCAGCACCCGCTCGTCGGGAAAGCCCCACTTCACGCCCAGGAACGGGACGCCGAGCAGGAGCAGCAACGCGACGACGCTGAGACCGACCGGCAGGGCGTGGCGCAACACGTATCGGGTCGACCGGTACCAGAACTGCTCCTCGAGCGGCTTGTGCGCGTGATCACGGAACGACCGCTGCCCGTGCAGGATGCGATGCAGCACCCGGCGGCCGTCGAGGGAGTCCAGCCGGGGACCCAGCAGCGCGATCGCCGCGGGGGTGACGACGACCGCCGCGATCGCGACGATGGCCGCGGTGGCCACGATGGTGTAGGCCGACGATTTCAGGAAGTACATCGGGAAGACCGCCATCACAGCCATCGACAACCCGACCGTGGTGGCGGAGAACAGCACCGTGCGACCCGCGGTGGACATGGTCCTGCGCAGTGCCCGCTCCCGGTCGCCGCTGCGCGCCAGCTCCTCGCGGAAACGACTGATGATCAGCAGGTTGTAGTCGATCGCCAGGGCGAGTCCCATCGCGATGCTCAGGTCCAGCGCGTACGTCGACACGTCGGTGGCGAAGGTGATCAGCCGCAACACCGACATGGTGCAGACGATGGCGAGGGTGCCCAGCACGATGGGCAGTGCCGCCGCCACCACGCCACCGAGCACCCAGACCAGCACCGCGAAGCTCAGCGGGATCGCGATGGACTCCATCAACAGCAGGTCACGCTCGTTCTGGTCGTTGATCTGGGCGTACGCCACGGCCATGCCGCCGGCGCGCACCGTGACGCCGTCGCGGTCGTGCACCAATTGGTCGGTGAGCCGGCTGGCGTACTTCTGGGCGTCGTTCTCGCCGCCCTTCAGGCCGGCCACGATCATCCCGGACTTCTGGTCCTTGCTGACCAGTTGGGCGGCGGCCTGCGGCGGGGCCGTCCACGCCGACGACACGTTCAGCACCCATGGTGATGTCTTCAAGCGGTTGGCGATGTCGGTTCCGACGTCGCGCGCCTGATAGCTCTGGGCTCCGTCCGGGGCGGTGACGACGATGATCATCTGCTGGTCGGTCTGGTTGAACTTGTCCCGCAGTACCTCGGTGGCCCGCGCGGATTCCGAGGTCGGGTCCTGAAAGCCGCCCCCCGACAGGTTGTTGATCACCGGAAGACCGAAGACGGCCGCCGCAACGAGGACCAGGAAGGCGAGCCCGATGATGCGGCGCGGCGCGGCGATGGCAACTCTGGTGATCGCCTGCAGCATCTTCGGTCCTTTCAGCTCGAAGTCCCCCGGCGTATCCCTATACCCGAACCGGACGCACTGACCCACCTTCACCGGGACGGGCGGCCATGTTTGGTAATCGATCACTCGGGTATCGGAGTCAAACGGGAGACCGCACTGCGTCATTCGCTGTGCGGAGCGACTGTTCGGCTGGGCGATAAGCGGATTGGATGCGTGATGACCTCGACGGACGACGCCATCAGCATGAGGCATCCAACCGAAGACGACCTCGCCGCCGTGTATGCGAACCAGGCTCGCACTTTCGGTGATCCGGTCGACCCACGCGGCGTCGAGGCGTGGAAACGACGCGTCAGCGTCGATGACATCCTCGTTGCCGAGGACGCCTCCGATCCTCAGCAACCGTTCTTGGTGGGGACGTCGATCATCTATCCCACGCGACTCACCGTGGCGGGCGGCGCCAGCCTGCGGGCCGCGTGGCTGACGATGATCGCCGTCGCGTCCACTCACCAAGGCAAGGGCGTCTGGGGGCAGCTCAGCGCGAAGGGGC
>NZ_LZIX01000013.1:0-5315 GCF_001666955.1 Mycobacterium sp. E735
CGGTGCCGAATTCGCCGTCGCTGGCCGGCATCGCGTGCACGTGGCTGGACGGGATGTCGATCCGGTCCAGCAGCGCCGCCCGCGCCTGCTTGTCGTTGCGCTCGTCGTCGTCCTCGGGGACGTAGCGTTCGTCGCCCCAGAACAGGTGCACCTTGGGCCAGGCGATATCGAGGCCCGCCAGCGACTCGAGCAACCCGATGCCGTTGCCGCCGCCGGTCAGCACCACCAGTGCCCGGTCCCGGGCCGCCACGGCGTTGCGGATGCTCTCCGCCAATCGGTTGGCCGCGGCCTCGACCAGCGCCTTGCTCTGCGGGAAAACTTCGACGATGGTGCTCACACGTACTGCACTTTCTCAATGCCTTCTAACGCTGTCTGGTAAATCTCATCGGGATCGAGCCGCCGCAGGTCTTCGGCGAGGCACTCGCCGGTTTCCCTGCGCGCCAGGGGAAGCAGGGCATCCGGCTTGGCGGTGCGGCTCAGTGTTGCCGTCCTGCCCTCCTGAGGCCGGCTCAAGACGATGGTCTCGCTCTTGCGCGTGAGTTCCACCTTGAGCTCGCCAACCGCCCGGCGCACCGGGCCGTCGATGCGGCTGGCCAGCCAGCCGGCGAGGATGTCAAGCGCCGGTTCGGTTTTCAAACCGGACACCAGGGCCGACTCGATCGGCTCGTGGGGCGGCAGGTCGACCGCGGAGGTGAGCAGCGCCCGCCAGTAGGTGATGCGGGCCCAGGCCAGGTCGGTGTCGCCGGCGGTATAGCCGGGCAGCCGGCCCTTGATCGCCGCCAGCGGATCGGTTCCATTGGTCGCGTCGGTGATGCGCCGAATCGCCAACTTGCCCAACGGATCCTGGGCGGGGATGGCCGGCGCCACGTCCGGCCACCACGCCACCACCGGGATGTCGGGAAGCAGAAACGGGGTCACCACACTGGCGGCGTGGCCGGCCAGCGCCCCGGACAGGTTGAGGATCACGACCTCGGTGGCGCCGGTGTCGCCGCCCGCCCGCAACTGCGCGTCCAGGCGCGGCTCATCGGCGTACGGATCGCCCCGCATCGTCACGATCACCCGGCTGGGATGCTCGTGGCTGGCATTGTTGGCCGCCTCGAGCGACTCTTCGAGGATGGCATCGCTGTCCGGCGCGATGATCAGCGTCAGCACCCGGCCCATCGTCACGGCGCCGACCTTTTCCCGCAGTTCGTCGAGCTTCTTGTTGACCGCGGTGGTGGTGGTGTCCGGCATGTCGATGATCAAGGGCGCCCCTCCTCAGCGTTCTGCATCGTCGTCGGCGCGGATCATTTAGGGCCGCCGCCATTCGCGCCCGGTCCGTCGCAGCATCTCGAACGCCGACTCCGGGCCCCAGGTGCCGGCCTCGTACGGCTCGGGTTTGCCGTCGGAAGCCCAGTTATCCAGCACGGGATCCAATATCTCCCAAGCCAATTCGACCTCTTCGTTGACCGGGAACAGGGAGGGCTCGCCCAGCAGTACGTCGAGGATCAGCTGTTCGTAGGCCTCCGGTGACTCCTCGGCGAACGCCGAGCCGTAGGAGAAGTCCATGTTGACGTCGCGGACCTCCATCGCGGTTCCCGGCACCTTGGAACCGAACCGCAGCGTGATGCCCTCGTCTGGCTGCACCCGGATGACCATCGCGTTGGCGCCCAGCTCGTCGGTCATGGTGGCATCGAACGGCAGGTGCGGGGCACGCTTGAAGACCAGGGCGATCTCGGTGACCCTGCGGCCCAGCCGTTTTCCGGTCCGCAGATAGAACGGGACGCCGGCCCAGCGGCGGGTGTCCACCTCCAGCGTGATGGCCGCGAACGTCTCGGTGGTGGAGTCCTTGGCGAACCCCTCCTCGTCGAGCAGCCCGACGACCTTCTCGCCGCCCTGCCAGCCACCGGTGTACTGGCCGCGGCTGGTGGTCTCGTCCAGCGGCTGGGCCAGTTGGGTCGCCGAGAGCACCTTGATCTTCTCGGTCTGCAACGCCGACGGGTTGAAGCTGACCGGCTCTTCCATGGCGGTGAGCGCCAGCAGCTGCATCAGGTGGTTCTGGATGACGTCGCGGGCGGCCCCGATGCCGTCGTAATATCCCGCGCGCCCGCCCAATCCGATGTCCTCGGCCATCGTGATCTGCACGTGGTCCACATAGTGCGCGTTCCAGATCGGGTCGAACAACTGGTTGGCGAAGCGCAACGCCAGGATGTTGCGCACGGTCTCCTTGCCGAGGTAGTGGTCGATGCGGAACACCGCCTCCTCCGGGAAGACGGCGTTGACCGCGTGGTTGAGGGCCTGTGCGCTCTGCAGGTCGTGTCCGAAGGGTTTCTCGATGACCACCCGGCTCCAGCGGTCGCCCTGCGGGCGCGCCAACCCGGACTTGTGCAGCTGATCGCACACCACCGGGAAGGACTTCGGCGGGATCGCCAGGTAGAACGCGTGGTTGCCGCCGGTGCCCCGCTCGGCGTCCAGCTTGTCCAGGGTTTCGGCCAGCCGGCCGAACGACGCATCGTCGTCGAAAGATCCTGGGACGAAGCGGAATCCCTCGGCCAGCCGTTCCCAGTTCTCCTCCCGGAAGGGGGTGCGGCAGTGGTCCTTGACGGCCTGGTAGACGACCTTGCGGAAGTCCTGGGTTTCCCAGTCCCGGCGCGCGAATCCCACCAGCGAGAAGCTCGGCGGCAGCAGCCCGCGGTTGGCCAGGTCGTAGATGGCCGGCATCACCTTCTTGCGGGCGAGATCCCCGGTGACGCCGAAGATCACCATGCCGCAGGGGCCGGCGATCCTCGGCAGCCGTTTGTCGCGCTTGTCCCGTAACGGGTTATGCCATTGTTCAGCGGTGCGAGCCGGACTCATTTCGAGGCGGAACCCAGCTGCTTCTGTGTCTCCTCCAGCAGCTCGGTCCACGACTCCACGAACTTCTCCACGCCCTCGTTCTCCAGCACGACGAACACGTCGGTCAGGTCGACCCCGACTCCGGCCAGCTTGTCGAACAGTTCCTGGGCCGAGGAAGCGGTGCCGGTGACGGTGTCACCCTTGATCTCGCCGTGGTCGGCCACGGCGTCAATCGTCTTCTCCGGCATGGTGTTCACCGTGTTCGGCGCGACCAGCTCGGTGACGTACAGGGTGTCGGAGTAGTCGGGGTTCTTGACCCCGGTCGACGCCCACAGCGGACGCTGCACGCGGGCCCCGCTGCCCTTGAGCGCCTCGTAGCGGTCGCCGCCCTCGAAGATTTCCTGGTAGGCCGCGTAGGCCAGCCGGGCGTTGGCCACCCCGGCCTGCCCGCGCAGAGCGAGCGCCTCCTCCGAGCCGATCTTCTCCAAGCGCTTGTCCACCTCGGTGTCCACGCGCGACACGAAAAACGATGCGACGGAATGGATCTTGGACAGGTCGTGTCCCGCCTCGCGCGCCTTCTCCAGGCCGGCCAGGTAGGCGTCCATCACCTGGCGGTGCCGCTCGACGGAGAAGATGAGGGTGACGTTGACCGAGATCCCTTCGGCGAGAACGGCGGTGATCGCCGGAATTCCGGCCTTGGTCGCCGGGATCTTGATGAACAGGTTGGGGCGGTCGACGATCTTCCACAGCTCGACGGCCTGTGCGGTGGTCTTGTCGGTCTCGGCGGCCAGGCGCGGATCGACCTCGATGGAGACCCGGCCGTCGACGCCGTCGGAGGCTTCCCACTGCGGCCGCAGCACATCGCAGGCGTTGCGGACATCGTCGGTGGTGACCGTGCGGATCGTGGCGTCCACGTCGGCGCCGCGCTCCGCCAATTCGGAGATCTGGTCGTTGTAGGTGTCGCTGTCGGCGAGCGCCTTCTGGAAGATCGACGGGTTGGTCGTCACGCCCACAACGCTTTTGGTGTCGATGAGCTCCTTCAGGTTGCCCGACTGCAACCTCTCGCGCGACAGGTCGTCCAGCCACACGGATACGCCCGCGGCGGACAGCGCCGCGAGGTTAGGGTTCTGAGTCATGTGAATCACCCTTTCTCAGTTGTCCACTACCTGTTCCGCGGCGGCCGCGACGGCTTCTGCGGTGAAACCGAATTCACGGAACAAAGTCTTGTAGTCGGCGGATTCGCCATAGTGCTCGATCGAGACGATGCGGCCGGTGTCGCCGACGAGCTTGTGCCAGGACTGCGCGACGCCCGCCTCGACGGCCACCCGGGCCGACACCGACGGGGGGAGCACGCTGTCGCGGTAGTCCTCGGGCTGCGACTCGAACCATTCCACGCACGGCATCGACACCACCCGCGCGACAATGTCCTTGTCGGCCAACAACTTCTGGGCGTCCACTGCGAGCTGGACCTCAGAGCCGGTGGCGATCAGCACGACGTCGGGATCCTCGGCCCCCTCGTCGCCCAGGATGTAGCCACCCCGGGCCACGCCCTCGATGTTGGTGCCCTCGAGGATCGGCACGCCCTGGCGGGTCAGGATCAGCCCGACGGGACCGCTGCCGTTGCCGCGGGCCAGGATGGTGCGCCAGGCGTACGCGGTCTCGTTGGCGTCGGCGGGCCGCACCACCGACAGCTTGGGGATGGCGCGCAGCGCCGCGAGGTGTTCGATTGGCTGGTGGGTCGGGCCGTCCTCGCCGAGGCCGATCGAATCGTGCGTCCACACGTAGATGGTGTCGATGTCCATCAGCGCGGCCAGTCGCACCGCCGGACGCATGTAGTCGGAGAACTGCAGGAACGTGCCGCCGTAGGCGCGGGTCGGTCCGTGCAGCACGATGCCGGACAGGATGGCCGCCATCGCGTGCTCGCGCACGCCGAAGTGCAGCGTTCGGCCGTACCAGTGCGCGGTGTAGTCCTTCGTCGAAATCGACGGCGGGCCAAACGAATCCACGCCCTTCATGGTGGTGTTGTTGCTGCCCGCGAGGTCGGCCGAGCCGCCCCACAACTCCGGCAGTTTCGGGCCCAGCGCGGACAGCACCTCACCGGACGCGGCCCGGGTGGCCAACGCCTTGTCGCCCGGTTCCCAGCGCGGAATGTCGGCGTCCCAGCCCTCGGGCAATTCCTCGGCGGTCAACCGGTCCAGCAGCGCCTTGCGGTCGGGTTCGCGCTGCGCCCAGGCGTCGAAGTCCGCCTGCCACTTCTCGTGCGCTTCCTTGCCCCGGTCCACCAGCTTCCGGGTGTGGGCGATGACTTCGTCGCGCACCTCGAAGTTCTTGCCCGGGTCGAAGCCCAGGATCTCCTTGACGGCAGCGACCTCCTCGTCGCCCAGCGCCGCTCCGTGCGCCTTGCCCGTGTTCATCAACTTCGGCGCCGGGAAGCCGATGATGGTGCGCAGCTCGATGAACGACGGCCGGTCGGTGACGGCCTTGGCGTTGGCGATGGCCTC
>NZ_LZIX01000014.1:0-16349 GCF_001666955.1 Mycobacterium sp. E735
GGCACACCCGCGGCACGCCCCCCAACGTGGTGGAGACCGATCCGCGAACGTGGTTGCTGCTGGTGACCGGGATGCTGTCGTTCCACGAGGCGACGGACGCCGGTGCGCTGAGCCTTTCCGGCTCCCGCGCAGGTGAGATCGAACACTGTCTGCCCCTGTTCGATGTCAGCTGAATAGTAACCCTGAACTGCAGGTTTAGGGTGGTGCGAGGGAATTTTCGACGCGCAACACGCGCTGTGAATTCGCAGTCGACGGCGTTGGACCCGTAGACTCCGATACGTCACCAACCGTTCCCCGGGGAGCCGCCGAATCGTGACCGTCGCAGGAGCCGAAGCACCCGAGCAGGACCTGAACTCGCCTCGTGAAGAGTGTGGTGTCTTCGGGGTCTGGGCCCCCGGCGAGGATGTCGCAAAACTCAGCTATTACGGCTTGTACGCCCTGCAGCATCGCGGGCAGGAGGCCGCCGGGATCGCCGTCGCCGACGGGTCGCAGGTCCTCGTCTTCAAGGACCTGGGTCTGGTCAGCCAGGTGTTCGACGAGCAGACCCTCGCGGCGATGCCGGGCCACGTCGCCATCGGTCATTGCCGCTACTCCACCACCGGCGACACCACGTGGGAGAACGCGCAGCCGGTGTTCCGCAACACCGCCGCCGGCACGGGCGTTGCGCTGGGCCACAACGGCAATCTGGTCAACACCGCCGAGCTTGCCGCCCGCGCCCGCGACGCCGGGCTGATCGCGCGGCGTTGCCCCGCACCGGCGACGACCGACTCCGACATCCTGGGCGCACTGCTCGCCCACGGTGCCGCGGATTCCACGCTGGAACAGTCCGCGCTGGAGCTGCTGCCGACCGTGCGCGGCGCGTTCTGCCTGACGTTCATGGACGAGAACACGCTGTATGCGGCGCGCGATCCCCATGGGGTGCGGCCACTTTCGCTCGGACGCCTCGACCGCGGCTGGGTGGTGGCCTCCGAAACGGCCGCGCTCGACATCGTCGGCGCCTCGTTCGTGCGCGACATCGAGCCGGGCGAGTTGCTGGCGATCGACGCCGACGGGGTGCGTTCCACCCGGTTCGCCAACCCCACCCCGAAGGGCTGCGTCTTCGAGTACGTGTACCTCGCGCGCCCGGACAGCACGATCGCCGGCCGGTCCGTGCACGCCACCCGGGTGGAGATCGGTCGCCGGCTGGCCCGTGAATGCCCGGTCGAGGCGGACCTGGTGATCGGCGTTCCGGAGTCGGGCACCCCGGCCGCGGTCGGATACGCGCAGGAGTCCGGCATTCCGTACGGGCAGGGCCTGATGAAGAACGCCTACGTCGGGCGGACGTTCATCCAGCCGTCCCAAACCATCCGCCAGCTCGGTATCCGGCTGAAGCTCAACCCACTTCGCGAGGTGATCCGCGGCAAGCGGCTCATCGTCGTCGACGACTCGATCGTGCGCGGCAACACCCAGCGCGCGCTGTTGCGGATGCTGCGCGAGGCCGGCGCAGTGGAAGTTCACGTGCGGATCGCTTCGCCGCCGGTCAAATGGCCCTGCTTCTATGGCATCGACTTCCCGTCCCCGGCGGAGTTGATCGCCAACGCCGTGCAAGACAAAGAGGAAATGCTCGAAGCGGTGCGGCACGCCATCGGCGCCGACAGCCTCGGTTACATCTCGCTGCGCGGCCTGGTCGCGGCGTCCGAACAACCCGCGTCGCGGCTCTGCACCGCCTGCTTCGACGGCAAGTACCCGATCGAATTGCCCGAGGAGACGGCGTTGGGGAAGAACGTCATCGAGCACATGCTCGCCAACGCAGCGCGCGGGGCCGGGCTCGACGAGCTGGCGCCCGACGAAGTGCCGATCGTCCACTGACGGCCTTCCGATCCGGCCCTTCCAAGACGTTTGATAACGGCGGTCGGCGGCGCCCGGTAGCCTTTATCGCGATGACGGATCCCGGAAAAAGCCCCGGACGTAACCCGGGCAGCCACGGCATTACCTACGCGTCGGCCGGGGTGGACATTGAAGCCGGTGACCGCGCCGTTGAAATGTTCAAGCCGCTGGCGACACGGGCCACCAGACCCGAGGTGCGGGGCGGACTCGGCGGGTTCGCAGGGCTGTTCGCTTTGCGCAACGACTACCGCGAACCGCTGCTCGCGGCGTCGACCGACGGCGTGGGTACCAAGCTTGCGGTGGCTCAGGCGATGGACAAGCACGACACCGTCGGCCTAGACCTGGTCGCGATGGTCGTCGACGACCTCGTGGTGTGCGGCGCCGAACCGCTGTTCCTGCAGGACTACATCGCGGTGGGCCGGACCGTGCCCGAACGCCTCAGCGCGATCGTCGCGGGCATCGCCGAGGGCTGCGTGCGCGCCGGCTGCGCTTTGCTCGGCGGCGAAACCGCCGAACACCCCGGCCTGATGGAACCCGACCACTACGACATTTCGGCGACCGGTGTCGGCGTCGTGGAGGCCGACGACGTGTTGGGCCCCGACCGCGTCAAACCCGGCGACACCATCATCGCGATGGGCTCCTCGGGCCTGCACTCCAACGGGTACTCGTTGGCCCGCACGGTGCTACTCGAGATCGACCGGATGAACTTGGCCGGGTATGTCGAGGAGTTCGGCCGCACCCTGGGTGAGGAACTGTTGGAACCCACCCGGATCTACGCCAAGGACTGCCTGGCGCTGACAGCCGAAACCCACGTCCGCACGTTCTGCCACGTCACCGGCGGCGGGCTGGCCGGCAACCTGCAACGCGTCATCCCGCATGGCCTGGTCGCCGAGATCGACCGCGGAACCTGGACGCCCGCACCGGTATTCGCCATGATCGCCCAGCGCGGTCGGGTCACGCGGGAAGAGATGGACAAGACGTTCAACATGGGCGTGGGCATGGTCGCCGTCGTCGCGCCCGAGGACACCGACCGGGCCCTGGCCATTTTGACGGCCCGCCACTTGGACTGCTGGGTGCTGGGAACCGTCTGCAAAGGCGGCAAAGAGGGCCCGCGGGCAAAGCTCGTCGGACAGCATCCGCGATTTTAGAGGGCGGGAGTCGAGCCGGCGCCGTGCCGAAGCCGATTAGACCGGCGCAGCGACGTCAGTTCTAGCGGCGCCAGTCGTCGCTGTCTTCCCAGGAGTCGCCGACGCCGTCGTCCTCCAGCTCTGTGGAATCGTCGGCACCCGTTCCTGACAACTCGCGCTGAAGCCGCGTGAAGTCGGTTTGCGGGGAACTGTATTTGAGTTCTCGAGCAACCTTGGTCTGCTTTGCCTTAGCCCGGCCGCGGCCCATGGGGGAACCCCCTCGCGCAATAACGGAGCGGCCCGAATCAGGCGGCTCCGATCTCCTGGTGTCGTTATTGTCCTGCCGACAGTTTACCGTGCCTTACGGTCGGGCGTCGGTGCCCCCTGCCGCTGTGGCGCACTTCATCGAGGATTATCTCGCACCGCCCCGCAACCGTTCAACGGCGAGCCGTCCCGCGCCGATGTGTTCCGTTGACGGCAGCGAATCGGCGTCGATGACCGCCGCCACCGAGGACTGGGCGCCGGTCGCAAGTTCGGTATCGGCCGGCACCCCGCGCTTGAGCAGCGCGAGGGCTACGGGCCCGAGGTCCACGTGATCCACCACGGTCCCCAGGCGGCCGACGGTGCGCCCGCCGGCGAGCACCGGATCTCCCGTGGCCGGCCGCTCCACCGAACCGTCGAGGTGCAACAACACCAGCATCCGGGGCGGTTTCCCGAGGTTGTGCACCCGCGCGACGGTCTCCTGCCCCCGGTAGCAGCCCTTGTCGAGGTGGACCGCAGCACCGACCCACTCCACCTCGTGCGGAATCGTGCGCTCATCGGTGTCGACGCCCAGTCGCGGGCGCAGCGCCGCCACGCGGTGCGCCTCGTAGGCCCAAACCCCCGCCGGCCGCAGCCCCGCCTGCACCAGGCGTTGCTGCCAGCCAGCCGATTCGCCGCGCGGGACCACCAAATCCAGTTCGATCTGGCCGGCCGGGGCGCCCGCCATCCTGCGCACGAACCCACCTCCGGAGACCGGGACCGCCGTCAGCTCGGCGGGCAGGGCGTCCAGCCCCAGCACGTCTAGCACCGCCCGGTCGGCCAGCCGCGGCCCGAGCAGTGAGAGCACCGCCATGTCGGCGGCGGCCGGGCTCACATCGGACCAGAAGACCATCTTGCGCAGGTAATTCAGCAGCGGCTCACCCCGCCACGGCTCGGTGTCCAGGTAGGTGGTGCCCCCGAGTTCGGTCTGGATCCAGTGGTCCTCGACGCGGCCCTGCCCGTCCAGGCTGAGGTTTTGCGTGCTGGCGCCCTCGGGCAGCTCGCTGACGTGCTGGGTGGAGATGCTGTGGAGCCACTTCTGGCGATCGCCGCCGGTCAGCGTGAGCACCGCGCGGTGCGAGCGGTCCACGACGACCGCGCCGGTCTCGGCCGCGCGCTGCTCGCCGAGGGGATCGCCGTAATGCCAGACGGCGCCCGCGTCGGGGCCGGCATCTGGTGCGGGTACTGCGGACACACGTCAACTCTACGGACCTTGATGCCCGGTGCGCCGAGCGTGCGGGCAGCCTCACGTTCACGGCTAGGCTTTACCTCCATGGCAGGCCAGACGGGTGTGATCGTCACGCTGGACGGCGCGATACATCCGCCGGATGCCCCGCTGCTGCACGCCGACGACCTGGCGGCGGTTCGCGGCGACGGCGTCTTCGAGACGCTGTTGGTCCGCGACGGCAGGCCCTGTCTGGTCGAGTCGCATCTGCAGCGGCTGACCCAATCGGCGAGGCTGATGGACCTGCCCGAACCCGACCTGCCCAGCTGGCGCGCTGCGATCGATGCGGCCAGCAGTGAGTGGGTGGCCGCCACCGCCGACGAAGGGGCGATGCGCCTGATCTACACCCGAGGCCGGGAGAGTGGAACCGCCCCGACCACCTACGTGATGGTCAACGCGGTTCCCGAACGAGTCACCGCGGTGCGGCGCGAGGGCTTGGCCGCGGTGATGCTGGACCGCGGACTGCCCGCGGCCGGTGCCGACGCGATGCCATGGCTGCTCGCCGGCGCCAAGACCCTGTCCTACGCGGTCAACATGGCCGCCCTGCGTCATGCCGCCCGGCAAGGCGCCGGCGACGTGATCTTCGTCAGCTCGGACGGCTACATCCTGGAAGGCCCGCGCTCGACGGTGGTGATCGCGACCGGATCCGGTGGGGACCTGTGCCTGCTGACGCCGCCGCCGTGGTATCCGATTCTGCGCGGCACCACGCAGCAGGCCCTTTTCGAGGTGGCCAGGGCCAAAGGGTACGACTGCGACTATCGGTCCCTGCGTCCCGCTGATCTCCATGCCGCGCAAGGGATCTGGTTGGTGTCGAGCATGACCTTGGCCGCCCGCGTGCATACGCTCGACGGCCGCCCGTTGCTTCGGTCGCCGTTGGCCGCCGAGTTCGCCGCATTGGTCGACTCGGCGATCGTCAGCGATCGCTAAGCGCTGAATTGTGTTGTCGGCTTGCGGAATCGCGGGTACGGTCGGCCGTACACAAGAAGGGAGGTGGTCCGCGAAATTGATAGCTTCATGGACATGTGAGGTGGCTGCGCGCTAGCAGCAGTGGCTTGCGAAGAGCTGGCGGCATACGCGCGCTAGCGAATTCCCCGCAGCCACCCGGCCCCCGAGCTTCCGGTCTGTCCAACCAGGAGCCTTGCTCGGGGGCCGCTCCATGTCTGGAGCCGTTACTGGCTCACCTTCGCGGCAATCTGCCCGGCGAGCTTGCCCGCCTGACCCGTCTCGGCGTCGGGGCCGCACAGCAAGAGGTCCACGACCACACTGGACGCCGCGTGCAGCGCGTGATGGCAGATGCGGGTTCCGTCCGCCTGCGTCCGCTCCTGGAAGATCTTCGGCACGGCCCCGGTGACCTCACCGAACTTCCATTCGCTGGTCTTGCCGTTGTAAGTCAACGTGATCGATTGCCCGGAGCACGCCTTCCACCTGTCCGCCGAAGCCTGCACGAACGCGGTCGCCTTGTCCGGCGAGGAGAACTGGACGACAGCTTCGTAGACGCGGTGAGCCTGGGTCTCGCCGGGGCTGTGTACGGCTTGAGCGCTTACCCCGGTGTAGCCGTCCGCGTCCTTGTAGGACGATTCTTCGATGGGTTCGAATTCGCCCTTGCAATCCGGGTTGGACAGCGTCGGCCTGAAGTTACGCAGTTGCGCGGCCTTCTCCGAGACCACCAAATTCGGGTCGCCGATGACGGCGCCGACATCGGCGGCGCCGAGGAGGTAGGCGTCCAGCTTCGAGGCGTTCCCGGAATTGGGGTCATTCGGCGCGGGGTTGGCGGCGGTCTGAGCCGACGTCCCACCGGTGCCGGCCTTCGGGGCGGGCTTGGTCTTGCCGCCCTGCGTGGCGAACACGACGACGATCGCGATCACCGCGATCACCGCGGCGGCGGCGCCGCCGATGATGAGCAGCCGCTTATTGGATCCGGCCGCCGGCTGCGGCGCCGCGGTTCCGGCGGACGGGCCGGCGGACGGGCCGGCGGCCGGCGTCGCGGCGGCCGGCGCTGCGGCCGCCGCCGGTGCCTGCGACTTGCCCGCGGCCGCGGTCGTCGGCGAACCGCCCTTGGCCTCGATCTCGGCCAGCACGTTGTCGATTTCGGTGCGGGTCCGGTAGGTGACGTCGTGGCGCAGGCGCAGCATGCGCAACAGCTGGGCGATGTCGCCGCGCGCGCTGGGGTCATCCCCGTCCTCGTCGAGTCCCTGCCTCAGCTCGATCAGAAGTTGGGTCTGCTGCTGCGGGCTGAGCTCCTTTTCAGCGAGGGTGTTACCCAACCGGGTGATGTACCCGAACGGCACCGGCGGCTCTTCGGGCAGCGGATCGGGCAGCGGCACCGGCTTGCCTTGCAGCGCGTGTACCGCAGTCACGAGTTGAATCCCGGCGTCGACGGTCGGTTCGCGGTAGTCGATGATCTGCAAGGCCGCAAGGGGATTCACCCGCATGCTGTCGATGTCGCCGATCCGAACCGGAAGGATCGGCCGGTTGAGCGCCCTCGCGTACCGCAACTCGGCCTGACTTGGCTTGGACTGCAGCCAGTTGTTGGACAGGGCCACGATGAACACGTCACACGAGCGGATCTGCTCGAGGATCTTGTTCCACCAGGAATCACCGCCGCCGAGTTCTTGGTCGAACCAAACCTGTTGTTGGCCGCGCCGAAGCGCGGTCGTCAGGGCGTCGACCGTCGCCCTGTCCTGGCTCGAGTAGCTGATGAACAGCGGCATCGCGGTCTCCTACGTAGGGGCGTAGCAAACGAAGGGGCGGTATCGGCGCGTGCGGCTATTACGCATGCGCCGATACCGTATCAGTGTCCGGGCGTATCGGACGGCGCAAATTCGTGGCCATTTGCGCGCACAGCCCAAAACTCAGCCGTGCCCGCCGTCCACCGCGGAAGCCTCCTCCGGCGGGTGGAATTCGGCATAGCGGCGGGCGAATTCGTCTCCGGGAACCGGCCACTGTTCACCGGTGGATCCGCGGACCACCCAGTCGCCCTCCGCCGCGGTTGTGGGACCCTCCAAGGTGTTTATGGTCTCGCCCGGGTAGGCGGGGCGCGCTTGGACGCGACCTTTTCGCCGCCAGCGCCCGTCGCCGGCGGGCTCGTAGGTGTCCTTGAAGATGTCGTCGCGCACCGACCACACCTTGCCGTCCTCCTGGACGGCCCAGTCGCCGGCGTCGGCGCGCATGATGTGTCCCGAATCCGACGTCCATGTCCATGGGGCGCTTCGTTGTTCGGCGGCCACCGTTCCGACCCTTGTGAACGATTGCCAGAGCGGCCGCGACCGGAAGCCCAACTGCCGCAGGCTCCATAACGTGCCCGCCAGGCTGCGGACGGCGGCGTTGAGTAGGGCCGGGTTGCTTTCGACCGCCGACCAGTCGACCAGCTTGTCGTGGATCTTGCGCGAATCGTCGCGCGGCGAACCGTATTTCCAGCCGTTGCGGCGGTAGTAGCGGCACCAATCCTCATGCTCGGCGCGGGCCATGCTCATTGCCGAATCGTGGTCGAAGCCCATGAGCGCGAGTTGTTCCAAGGGCGGCAGGTCCGCCATCTCGTGGCCGGACAGCTGCGCGGGCGGGCTGCCCCAGGTGTTCCAGGTGTGCCCCGCGATCTGCTCCACCATCCACAGCGCGTTGCGCACCTGACGCCGGTTGGACCCGCGGTAGAACTCGTTGAGCTCGGCCCACGGCATCGCGGCCGGGGATCGCGGCGCGTCCGGGTCGATCGTCGAGACGTAGCGCTCGTGGATCAACCTCGCCGCGCGCTCCCAGGCGTCCTGTACCTGGCCCTCCTGGGTGTCCAGGACCAGCGAGTAGGACTGCAGCCGCCCCACCACCTGGATCGAGTCGTCGCTGATGCTGGTGTTCAGGTCCGAGGCGTAGATGGGCATGTCGGGGAAGCGGGCCGCCAGCCTCGCGGCGGTCGTCGCGGCGTGGGAGTCGACGAAGATCACGGCACTGGTCGCGGGGTCGGCGTCGCCGATCAGCTTCAGCATGGTGGGAACGGTCGGTGTCTCCGCGGTTGCGTCGATCGCCGGTCCCTCCGAGGCGAATCCGGCCTGCCGCCGGTGGAACTCGTGATCCGCCAAATACTCGCCGGCGTCTTTTTCGACCAGCGTGAGCGCGGGCAACGGGACCGCGCCGGGCGGGGTGTAGAAGTCGCGTTCCAGGGCGCGCTGTGTCAGGTCCGCGCACAGAGCCAGCGTCAATTGCGAAGTACCGCAAATGAATACGCGTTTCGTTCGCCCGCTCGCGATAATGCCGTCGAGCAGCCTGCCCGCGGTCACCTCGTACTTCCCGACCACGTCGGCGGCCCATCGGGTGTCCGACCCGCCGAACTGCTGGGCCCGCCAGGCCTGGGCCAGCCAGGGATCGTCCATCCGCACGATCAGCGGCAACCGCCGTTTGCGGGCGACCTCGTCGAGCCGGCGGCTGATCAGGTCCAGCCACTGCAGGTTGATCGCCGGGTCGGGCGCCATCAGATACAGCCGGGATAGGTTGCGCCACAGCCGCAACGACACCAGCGTGGCGGGGTTGTTGAAGTCCACCAGGACCACCCGCGCGCCCTGCCTGCGGGCCCGCTGCACCCGGTCGTCGCTGGCGCCGGTGAGGACGACCAGCGTGCCGCGCCGGTCCAGCGTCCGGGCGACCGCGCTGATCATCGACTGCGTGTCCGCGTCGACCCCGACGACGGCCGTGACGGAATCGGCCAGGTTCGCCCGCAGCCGGTCCACCTGGGACCGGAAGACCCCGACGACGACGCCGCCCAACCCGGTGAAGATCGCCGACAGCGCCGCGATTCGGGCCAGCTCCAGGCCGACCGGTGTCGGGTTCGGACAGGTTCGCCCGCCCACCGAGAAGTCACCGGTGCCGCCCTTGACCAGGCTGGCCGTCGCCATCAGCGGGGTGAACAAGGCCGGATGGTTGGCGTCGTGACAACCCCAGTAGGACGTGAGGCCCAGGACCGCCGTCATCGGGACCAGGCCTGCGATCAGGGTGAACGAAACCCCCACCATCCGATGGCTTCCGCCGGACCGGAAGGTCAGCACCGACGCGGCGATCAGCACGGTCACCACGATCGCCAGCGTCGGCATCGATCCGGGCCTGCCGAACCACGCCAGGGCCGGGGGCAGCGCGTCGATGATCCCGGGCTGCAGGTCCAATACGGCCAAATAGACGATGAGGAGCAGCCCGACCGCGGTTACGCCCCAGCGCAAGATGGGCGAGGGTGTCCTGGTGGGGGGCATCCGCCGATCTCCCTTCGCGCGGTATCGGCTGTTCGGACGTCGAACAGTACACGCAAAAGATCGGCCGAAGGCAATGATTCCGGGCCCGCGCACATCGCCGAGTTGCCCACGCGGGCAACGGGTCGGCGGTTATCCCGCGTAGCGGGAGAGCCGGGCGGAAAGGTGCGGCACCAGGCCGCCGTCTGCGTCCACCCGCTCCTCGACGTAGGCCAGGTCGCCGCCCTCGACGATGCCGTAGAGCCGTTTGGCGCCACCGACCAGGACGCCCGACCGGCTGCGGGCAAGTGCGTCGGTCACCAGCTCCCACGACGACTGATTGCGCGGTCGGCCGTAGAACAGCTCCACATAGCCGGCCGAATGGGCCAGCAGTAACTCGATCGCCTGGGATTCGCTGGGATCGTCGGGATCGCTGACGAAACGCCAGAACCCGGTCTCCCGCAGGCCGCGCTCCTGGTAGTCGCCCACCTCGCTGAGCCGCCACGAGCGGGATTCCCAATTCAGGTAGTCACCGCCGTCGTGCGAAACCACGATCTGCTGGCCGAACCGGTAATCCCCGTCGTGTGCGCGGCCCTCGCCGTGCCCGCGCCACACACCCACCAGCGGCAACAGCGCCAGCAGGGCGTCGTTCAGGTTGGCGCCTTCACGCAGGTTGGCGGTGTCGGCGGGAAGCGGCAGATCGTCGAAGGCGGGAATGTTGCGGCCGGCGGTCAGCTTGGCGCGCTCAGCGGCGGCAGCCACCGCGCGATCGCCGGAGCTCGCAGAACCCAGTGGTTCGTCAGAAGTCGTCCGCCACTCCTCACCGTCGCTAGCGGAAGGTACCCCCACCGGATCGTCGTCCGCGCGAGTCACGATTCGTCGGTGATGAGCCGGTACAGCGTGTACAGCGCGAACCATGAGATCACCACGACGGCCACGACCAGCATGATCTCGAAGAAGAGCACCACGGGGACAAGTCTATTCGCCCCGCGCGATCCCGGTCAGGGCAGCCGGGGTCTCAGGCGATCTTGACGTCCACCTCGTGGATGCCGGCGCCCGACGGACTCACCACGGCGTTCCCGTTGCCGGAGGCCGACAGCGCGCGCAGCGTCCAGGACCCCGGCGCCGCGAAGAACCGGAAGTCACCCGTTGCCGACGCGACGACCTCGGCGGTGAACTCGTCAGACGAGTCGAGCAGGCGGACGAAGGCGCCGCCCACCGCCTGGCCATCGCTGTCCACGACGCGGCCGGTGATCACCGTTTCCTTCTCCAAGTCGACGCTGGCGGGCAACGTCACTCCTTGTTTCGGGGCAGAGCACATATCAGCTTCCCAACTCGATCGGGGCACCCACCAGGGAGCCGTATTCCGTCCAACTTCCGTCGTAGTTCTTGACGTTTTTGTGGCCGAGTAATTCCCGGAGCACGAACCAGGTATGCGAAGACCGCTCGCCGATCCGGCAATACGCGATCGTTTCCTTGGAGCCGTCCAGGCCGGCGTCGGCGTAGAGCTTGGCCAATTCGTCGTCGGACCTGAACGTGCCGTCCTCGTTGGCCGCCTTGCTCCACGGTACGTTGATCGCCCCGGGGATGTGGCCGGGCCGCTGGCTCTGCTCCTGCGGCAGATGCGCCGGCGCCAGGATCTTGCCCGAGAACTCGTCGGGCGAACGCACGTCGACCAGGTTCTTGGTGTTGATGGCCGCGATGACCTCGTCGCGGAACGCGCGGATGCTGTTGTCCGGCGCGGCCGCGGTGTACGAGGTGGCCGGCCTGCTGACGGTGTCGCTGGACAGCGCGCGCCCGTCGAGCTCCCACTTCTTGCGGCCGCCGTCGAGCAGCTTGACGTCGGCGTGCCCGTACAGCTTGAAATACCAGTAGGCGTAGGCGGCGAACCAGTTGTTATTGCCGCCGTAGAGGATCACGGTGTCGTCGTTGGCGACGCCACGTTCGCTGAGCAGCTTCGAAAACTGCTGCGCGTCGACGAAGTCGCGCTTGACGGGGTCCTGCAAGTCGGAACGCCAGTCGAGCCTGATCGCACCGGGGATGTGGCCGGTGTCGTATGCGCTGGTGTCCTCGTCGACTTCGATGAAGACGACGCCGGCGGCGTCGAGATTGCTCTCGGCCCAGTCCGCGGAGACCAGGACGTCGGAGCGTGCCATGCGGTGATCCTTTCGATCGCTTTCTATGAACGGGTCATGCCGTGCGCGCGGCGCCTCGGAAGCGCGCCACCAGCGGGTAGAGCTGGCAGCCCAGGCAGATGCCGAAGGCCGCATTCAGGAAGGCGGCGGTCAGCGCCGCGGCGGTGGCGATGACGCCGACCACGAAGGCGCCCGCGGCGAACGCGACGACGCCGACGACCGCGAAGACCAGGCCGACGAGTTGGGCGAACTTCAGCGGTGCCACCGGTTCGCGTTCCCCGACGGGCCCGAGCCGGGGCGCCACGACGCGGGCGAAGATCCGCCCGTACGGGTGCTTGCGCGGGCCGCCGACGGCTCCGATGGCGAAGATGATCGCTTGGACGCCGAGAATCGCCGCCGCCGCCAGCGGACTGACGGCGGAGAAGGCGAGGGTGATCACCAGGACTGCGGTCGTGACCCAGGCGGCGAACCTGGGACCCCGCACGTCGACGACGTCTGGCTGGGTGGTGGTGTTGCTGCTCGGCACGGTACTACTCCTGGATACGCCTGTTGCTTATGGGAACGAACGACGGGAGACGGGCCTCGGTAACGTTCCGGGGTTGCTCCGAGTGCTTACGCGAAAGCGCGCGGCGACTCAGCAGCTACAGCGACAGCAACAGCCCGCGGTGCGGCACAGATCGACTGCGCGGCGTTGGGTGAGCAGGGGCTCAAGGCGGGCTAGCACGTCGGCAAGCTTACCGAATGACCGACGGCGATCAAATTTGCGGCGGGTGCCGCGCACCCCGCGCGCCCCGGCGATGACCGGGTCACGACTGCTTGAAGCCGTCCAGGCTGACGGTGACCCCGTAGCTGATGCCCTCGATGATGACGTCGGAGCCGCGCGCCCCCTCGGTCTTGGGTGCCACCCCGAAGGGAAGCCGCTGATTGGGCACCCGGGTCGTGAAGGCCCGCAGCACCGCATCCCGCTTGTCATCCGGAACCGGTTGATCCGCGGTGTCCGCGCCGGTCAGAACGCCGGTCGGGGTGATCACCAGCGTCGCCTGGTCGTCCGGGGCGATGGACAGGTCCACCGAGACGCTGACCCGGTGTTCGAAGTCGGCCGAGTGCGGGGTGCCGCTGAACACCACACCGTGGCTGTCGGAGATGCCCGACGCGGTGACGCCACCGGTGGCGGTGTTGGTTTCCTTGGGGGGCGCCTCGACCATCAGATCGCTGATGCCCAGGTACCGGCCCAGGTGCGTCGAGTCGATGATGACGCGGCTCTCCAGTTTGCCCACCGGCAGCTTGGCATCGGGCCCGATCAGCCACGACGCGTGGCTCAGGTCGACCGAGTACATCGTGGCTTCGAGGGTGGCCTTGCCGACCGTCGCGTGGTCGACGGCGTTGGCCTTGATCTCCAGCTGGTTGTAGTGGTCGCGCATCGCCTGCGGGATGAACGGAAACGCCACGATCGCGACGAACGGGTCGGACCGCAAATGGGCCGCTTTGCGCACGCTGCACGACAGCCGGTATTCGGCGTAGATGCTGCTCCCGTAGTCCACGGCGACGGCCCCGGCCACCACCACGGCCACGGCGATCGCCACGCCCGCCACCGCCACCGCCACCTTGCGCACCCGCACATTGTCGCGTAACCATGAGCCCGAGCTGTCGCGGACCACCCGGGTGGCGGCGCTCACACTGCGTCGTCGCCGCACCAAAGTGGCAGGTGGCAAGTTATCGTTAGATGACCTGGCAACTAACGCGTCGTTGCGTTGCGAATTGTGAAGATGCCGTTCTCCCGAGTTGGAGGGGCTAGTTGGAGCTATTACTGCTGACCTCGGAGCTGCATCCCGACCCGGTCCTGCCGTCGTTGTCGTTGCTTCCCCACGCCGTCCGGACGGCGCCGGCGGAACCGTCCTCGTTGCTCGAGGCCGGGACAGCGGACGCCGTACTGGTGGATGCGCGCACCGACCTGTCGTCGGCGCGCGGACTCTGCCGTCTGCTGAGCACCGCCGGCCGTTCGGTCCCCGTCCTGGCCATTGTGAGCGAAGGCGGCCTGGTGGCGGTCAGCGCGGACTGGGGGCTGGACGAGATCCTGCTGCCGAGCACCGGCCCCGCCGAGATCGATGCCCGGCTGCGGCTGGTTGTGGGTCGCCGTGGCGGGCTGGCCGATCAGGAAAGTGCCGGCAAGGTGAGCCTGGGCGAGCTGGTGATCGACGAGGGCACCTACACCGCGAGGTTGCGGGGCCGCCCACTCGATCTGACCTACAAAGAGTTCGAGCTGCTCAAATACCTGGCGCAGCACGCGGGACGCGTCTTCACCCGCGCGCAGCTGTTGCACGAAGTGTGGGGATACGACTTCTTCGGCGGCACCCGCACCGTCGACGTGCACGTGCGTCGCCTGCGCGCCAAGCTCGGCCCCGAATACGAGGCGTTGATCGGGACCGTTCGCAACGTCGGCTACAAGGCCGTCCGGCCGGCACGAGGACGCGCGCCGATCGCGGACTCGGCGGAGGACGAACCCGCCGACGACATCGAGTCCGACTCCGAGGATTTGCAACAGCCGCTGGGCGACCCGTTGCGCAGTCAGTGACCGCGCCCGCCTGGCGCCCGACGCTGACCGCTGACGAACAACGGCAGATACGCGAACTCATCACGGCCGCAACCGAATTCGACGGAGTCGCGCCCGTCGGTGAACAAGTGCTGCGCGAATTGCCGCACGACCGCACCGGGCACCTGCTGACCACCGGGCCCGACGGGGTCGTCGGCTACCTCAATCTGTCGCGCGACCCAGAAGCGGCGATGGCGGAACTGGTGGTCCACCCCCGCGCCCGCAGACAAGGTTTCGGGACCGCGCTGGCGCGGGCGGCGTTGGCCGAGACCGCCGCAAGCAACCGGTTCTGGGCGCACGGCACGCTCGAGCCCGCCCGCGCCACCGCGGCCGCGCTCGGTCTGGTTGCGGTCCGCGAGCTGCTGCAGATGCGACGCACGCTGCGCGACATCCATGACTTGGTGCGCCCCGTGGCCGGGGTGCGGGTCCGCACCTACGCGGGCACCTCCGACGACGCCGAGCTGCTGCGCGTCAACAACGCCGCCTTCGCCGACCACCCCGAACAGGGCGGCTGGACCGAAGCCCAGCTGGCCGAGCGGCGCGACGAACCGTGGTTCGACCCGGCCGGTCTGTTCCTGGCGTTCGACGACTCCGATACCAAACAGGCGGGCAAGCTGCTGGGCTTCCACTGGACCAAGGTGCACCCCGATCAGCCCGGCTTGGGCGAGGTCTACGTGGTAGGCGTCGATCCGGCCGCGCAGGGCCGGGGCATGGGTCAGATGCTGACGGCCATCGGCATCGAGTCGTTGGCGCACCGGCTGGCCGGTGCGGCAGATCCGACCGTGCTGCTCTACGTGGAGTCCGACAACCGCGCCGCGGTGCGCACCTACCAGCGCCTGGGTTTCACCACCTACAGCGTGGACACCGCCTACGCGGTCGCCTCGGCCGACTGACCACGGGCGGGAGGCGGGCTCTTGCCCCCGGTTGTTCACCTGCGCTTGCTAGTGACAAGTAGCCGTGGGCTGCGGCGGAGCATAATTTCGCGACGACCTGGCAACCTCATGGGAGACGGCCGGCGGCACGCGGGCACGACAACGCGTCAGGAAGCGAGATCGGTGAGGCTCGACAGGGGAGGCAGGGCGCTGGCCGCGCTGGTCGTGGCGGTGGCCGTAGGCAGCGGCGCGCTGACCGGCTGTGGCAGCGATCAGAACCGCCGCGGGGCGTCGCCCGCGGCCGCGTCCGGGCCCACGGGCACTGCGGGGTGCAGCGGTAAGAACAAGCTGACGGCGGAGGGTTCGACGGCACAACAGAACGCGATGGCGCTGTTCAACCAGGTCTGGGGGCAGTACTGCCCGGGCAAGAGCGTGTCGTACAACCCGACCGGTTCCGGCGCCGGGCGCGAGCAGTTCATCGCCGGCCATGTCGACTTCGCGGGCGCCGATTCCCCGCTCGCCGCGGACCAGATCGGTCCGGCCTCCGCGCGCTGCGATGGAAACCCGGCCTGGGACCTGCCGCTGGTGTTCGGGCCGATCGCCCTGGTCTACAACCTCGCCGGGGTGCCCGGGTTGGTGGTCAGCAGCGACGCGCTGGCCAAGATCTTCAGCGGGCGGATCATGGCGTGGAACGACCCGATCCTGGCCGCCCTCAATCCCGGCGTCGCACTGCCCGACACCAAGATCACGCCGATCTACCGGACGGACTCGTCGGGAACCACCGACAACGTGCAGAAGTTTCTGACGGCCGCCGCACCGCAGAGCTGGACCAAGGGCGTGGGCACCGAGTTCCAGGGCGGGGTCGGCGAGGGGGCCACCAAGTCGGCCGGTGTCGTGCAGGCGGTGCGGGCCACCCCGGGCGCGATCGGTTACGTCGAGAAGGGCTTCGCCGACCAGGCCGGCCTGCCCTACGCCCAAATCGGCACCAACAAGGGTGGCGTCATCCCGCTCACCAACGAGACCGCCGGGA
>NZ_LZIX01000015.1:0-10412 GCF_001666955.1 Mycobacterium sp. E735
CCCGGCCCGAGGCGTCGGTGCACCAAGCCGCCGCCCACCTGCGCCGCCGCGGCGCGCGCCGGCTCGTGATCGCGCCCTGGTTCCTGGCGCCGGGGCTGCTCACCGACGGCGTCTCAACCTTCGCGCGGGACAACGGTATTCCGATCGCCGCGCCCCTGGGCGCGATCACGAGCCGGCGCGCGCCGCGGCGACGCAGGTGGGCGGCGGCTTGGTGCACCGACGCCTCGGGCCGGGTTGCGAACGCCGTCGTCGCCCCGGCCCACCGGGTGCCGACCGCCAGCCTGGACGCGACCTTCGCGGTGCGCACGTTCGCCGCGGCGTTGGACGAGCCGATCGCGACGACCATCACGCCGAGGTCGTCGTCAGCCGCGGATACCCCGACCTCGGTGAGGCGTTCGCGCAGCACGGAAACCAGCCGCCCGTCCTCGCCGAGCACGCCGGCCTGCCGGACGCCGTGGGCCCCGGCTTCGGCGATCTGCTTGGGGATGTCCAGGCGCGCGTGGTAGGCGCTGGCCAGCAGGAACGGGGTGACCACCGCGTGGCGGCTGTCCGGGAGGGCGGCCAGCACGTCGACGAAATTGGGTTCGTTGAGCTCGAGGAACGCCAGCCGCACGTCCAGGTCGGGCCGCATGCCCGCCAGCCGGTCGGCCAGCGCCCGCGCGTTCGCGCCCGAGCGCGGGTCCCGGCTGCCGTGGGCGGTGAGTACGAGCGTGCTCATGAGGCGTGTAACCCGCATTCGATCTTGTTTCGTCCCCGCCAGCGCCCGCTGCGAGGATCGTCACCCTCGGCCGGCTTGCTGGTGCAGGGTGCGCAGCCGATCGACGGGTAGCCCTCCTCGACCAGCGGGTTGACCAGAACGTTGTGGCGCTCGATGTAGTCCTGCACGTCCTCGTCGGTCCAGGCCGCGATCGGGTTGACCTTGATGAGCTTGAACGACTCGTCGAAGCTGATCAGCGGGGCGTTGGCGCGGGTGGCGGCCTCCGCCCGGCGCAACCCGCTCACCCACGCGGCGTAGCCGCGCAGCGCGCGCCGCAGCGGGAGAACCTTACGCAGGCGGCAGCATTCGTTGGGGTCGCGGGCGAACAGGTCCTTGCCCAGCAGCTCGTCCTGCTCGGCGACCGTGTGTTCGGGCGTGACGTTGAGCAGGTGAATGTCGTAGACGGACTCGACCGCGTCGCGGGTGCCGATGGTTTCGGCGAAGTGGTAGCCGGTGTCCAGGAACAGCACCGGCACGCCCGGCCGGACATCGGACGCGAGCGAAACCACCACGGCGTCTTGCATATTGGCGGCCACCACGTATTTGCAGTTGGCCCCGTCGCGGGGGCCGTCGACGCCGCCGAAGTGTTCGTCGGTCCAGCGCAGGATGTCGGTGGCATCGGCGTCCGCCATTTCCGCCGCGCCGCGTTCGGCCAGTTTGCGCAGCTGGTCTTCGGTGAAGTTCATCGCGACCATGGCGTGGTCCTCAACTCCTATCGCAGGTCGGCCTCGTCGGCGCGCAGGGCCCACGACGCGAAGCGCTCACCGCCGTCGCGCTGCTCGAGGAACTTGCGGGTCACCCGGTCGATGTAGTCGCCGAGCTCGTCACTGGTCACCTTGTGCTGGCGCAACTTTCGGCCGAACCCGCTGGCCTCGCCGAGGCCGCCGCCCAGGTGAACCTGGAATCCCTCGACGGAGTTGCCCTGGCCGTCGTCGATCCATTGGCCCTTGAAGCCGATGTCGGCGACCTGGATGCGCGCGCACGAGTTCGGGCACCCATTGAGGTGGACGCTGATCGGCACGTCGAGCCTGGGGTCGACGTCGGCCAGGCGCTGTTCCAGCTCGGGCACCAAAGTCTGTGTGCGCACTCGGGTTTCGGCGAAGGACAGTTTGCAGAACTCGATGCCGGTGCAGGCCATGGTGTTCTTGCGCCACGCGGAGGGCCGCGACGGCAGGCCCAGCGCGTCCAGCGCGGCGACGGTCTCGTCGACCAAGGCGTCGGGCACGTCGAGGATGACCAGCTTCTGGAACGGGGTCAGCCGGGCGCGGTCGGAGCCGACCTTTTCCATCAGGTCGGCCACCGCCGACAGCGTCGCGCCGGAGACCCGGCCGGCGATCGGGGCGACGCCAATGGCGTTGAGCCCGTTCTTGATCTTCTGCACGCCGACGTGGTCGATGGTTTGCGTGACCGGTGCGGGGGCCGGGCCGTCGATGAGCGGCCGGTGGAGGTATTCGGTTTCGAGGACCTCGCGGAACTTTTCGACGCCCCAGTCCTTGATCAGGAACTTCAGCCGCGCCTTGGCGCGCATCCGCCGGTAGCCGTAGTCGCGGAACAGCCGGGTCACGGCCTCCCAGACGTCGGGCACCTCGTCCAGCGGCACCCACACCCCGACCCGCTGGGCCAGCATCGGGTTGGTCGACAGGCCGCCACCCACCCACAGATCCAGGCCGGGGCCGTGCTCGGGGTGGTCGACGCCGACGAACGCGACGTCGTGGGTCTCGTGGGAGACGTCTTGCAGGCCGGACACCGCGGTCTTGTACTTGCGCGGCAGGTTCGCGTACTCGGGGTTGTTCAGGGAACGCCGGACGATCTCATCGATCGCGGGCGTCGGGTCGAGCACCTCGTCGAGCGAATCGCCGGCCAGCGGCGAACCGTGGATGCCGCGCGGGCAGTCGCCGCAGGCTTCCGTCGTCTGCAGCCCCACTTCGTCCAGGCGACGCCAGATCTCGGGGACGTCCTCGATGCGGATCCAGTGCAGCTGCAGGTTTTCCCGGTCGCTGATGTCGGCGGTGTCGCGGGCGAATTCGGTCGAGATCTGGCCGAGGACGCGCATCGAGTGCGCCGTCAACGGCTTGCCGTCGGTGCGGACCCGCATCATGAAGTACTTGGCTTCGATCTTGTCGGTGTTGTCGTCGCCGGTCCAGCTGCCGTCGTAACCCTGCTCGCGTTGGGTGTACAGGCCCATCCAGCGGAAGCGCCCGCGCAGGTCGGAGTGGTCGATGCTGTCGAAGCCCTGCTTGGCGTAGACGTTGACGATGCGGTCGCGCACGTTCAGCGGTGCGTCGTCGTTCTTGATCTTCTCGGTGTCGTTGAGCGGTTCGCGGTCACCCAGCGCCCACTGGCCCTCGCTGCGGGTCTTGGCGGGACGTGCTGCGGTCATTGGTGTCTCCTTCGCGGTGCCGGACGGCTTAGGGCTGCTGTCCGCGGCATCGACGCGATGATGTTGTCAGTCAGAGGTGAGCGCGGGCGCTCCGTTGCGCCCACGTCTCATGGCTTCATACTGCCGGGGTCAGGCATAGGGGAGTAGAGGTCGCGCCGTTGTGAGGGCACAACCGTTGGTTGTGTGCGCGGGTTCACTGATCGATGTTGTCAGGCAATGGGTTTTGTCGGTCCAGCCGTACAATTCGCCTGCATGGGCGGTGTTTCGCTCGAGGGTCTTGAACGTGGGGCGCTGTGCGATCTTTTCGGCGAATTGGGCCCTTCCGTGCCCACGCTGCTCCAGGGTTGGACCGCTCACGATCTCGCCGCCCATTTGGTGTTGCGGGAGCGCGATGTCGTCGCGGGGCCGTGCCTCGTGTTGCCCGGCCCGTTCCAGCGGTTCGCCGAGCGGCGCCGGAAGGTGTTGGTGCGACGGGATTTCGGTTGGCTCGTCGCGCGGATCCGGTCCGGTCCGCCGGCCGGGTTCTTCCGCATCGGATGGGTTCGCGCGCTAGCGAACCTCAACGAGTTCTTCGTCCATCACGAGGATGTCCGCCGGGCCAACGGACTGCCGCCGCGTCAGTTGACGGCGGACATGGACGCCGCGTTGTGGCGCAACGTTCGGCGCGGGGGGCGGTATCTGAGTCGGCGGCTCGGGGGCTTCGGCCTTGAGGTTGCCTGGGCCGGTTCCGGCGAGCAGGTGACCGTCCGAGCGGGTGTGCCGGCATTGCTCAGCGGTCAACCGGGTGAGCTGCTGCTGTATCTCTTCGGCCGGCAGTCCGCGGCGCAGGTGGAGTTGAGTGGACCGCCGGATGCCGTCGCGGCCGTGCGTGCCGCCCACTTCGGGATGTGAGGCGGACCGCGTCGTCACACGCGCCACACCCGTCCCTGGAAGCGGAGGCGTCCAAAGTGCCCGCCTCGTAGCGACAACCGCCCATTCGGTCCGTCGGCCCATCCGGCGGCGCCCCACGCCCGCCCGTTGTCGCTACGAGGCGGGCACTTTGGCTAATCCCTCGAAATCGCGGGGAAGTTCGCGCGATCGCCCGGGGAAGCGCGCGATCGCCCGGGGAAGTCCGCGCGACCGACGGGGGAAGTCCGCGCGGCGAAACCGGCGTCGCCGCGGAGCGGCGGGCGTACCATCAGCTCACGCTCAACGGCGAGCGAGGGCAAAGACATGAACGACACCCACACCGACTCGACCGACGTCGACAAATGGGACCGCGATCTGACCGAACACGTCGTCGCGCTGACCCGGCCGATCGTCAAACGGTATTTCCGCTCCGAGGTGCGCGGCCTGGACAACCTTCCCGAAGGACCGTCGCTGGTGGTGGGTAACCATTCCGGCGGCATGCTGACGTTCGACCTGTCGGTGTTCGCCGTCGACTATTACGACACCTTCGGCTACGACCGCCCCCTCTACGCGCTCGCCTTCGACACCATCTTTTCCGGACCGGCCGCCGAGTTCTTCCGCCGCACCGGCGTGATCCGCGCGACGCGCGAGAACGCCGCCAAGGCGCTGGCCTCGGGCGCGGTCGTGCTGGTGTTCCCGGGCGGCGACTACGACGTGTACCGGCCGACCCTGCAGGAGAACGTCGTCAACTTCGACGGCCGGACCGGCTACATCACCACCGCCCTGGAGGCGGACGTCCCGATCGTGCCCGCCGTCTCGATCGGCGGGCAGGAGAGCCAGCTGTTCCTGACGCGCGGACAGTGGCTGGCCCGCCTGCTTCGGCTCACCAAGTTCGAGCGCAGGTTCTTCCGAACGAACATCATGCCGGTCACGTTCGGTTTTCCGTTCGGCCTCAGCGTCCTGGCGCCGGTCAACATGCCGCTGCCCACCAAGATCGTCACCGAGGTCCTGCGGCCGATCGACCTTCGCCATTTCGGCGAGGCGCCCGACATCAAGCGACTCGACGCGCACGTGCGCTGGACGATGCAAAAAGCGCTCAAAGCCCTTGCCGCCCAACGCCACTTCCCGGTTATCGGTTAAGCGCCCGCGAAGACCACGTCGGGATTGAGGACGCCCGCCGGGTCGAAGCTCCGCTTGATGCGGCGCATCAGGTCCACCTTGACCGGGTCCTCCAGCTCGAGGAAATAGGGCGTCTTGGCGCGGCCCAGCCCGTGCTCCCCGGAGATCGCGCCGCCCAATTCCATTGCCAGCGCGAAGATGTCGATCATCAGCTTCTTGCGCGTGTCGGGGTCCTTGCAGAAGATGGCCAGGTGCACGTTGCCGTCGCCGGCGTCCCCGCAGCCCGCCGCCGCCCCGCCGGCGGCCGCCGCCAGGCCGCGCGCGGCGGACAGGAACTTGGGCATCGCGCCGCGTGGCACCACGGTGTCGATGAGGTCGTCGGCGCCGACCGCCTTCAACGTCCAGAACGCCTTCTCGCGCGCCTCGATCAGCTTGCGTGCCGAACCGCCTTCGAGCACATAGGCGTCTACAGCGCCGAGCTCGGCCAGCAGCTCGCCGGCCTTCTCGACGTCCTCGTCGAGCCGGTCGGCGGTGCGGTTCTCAAGCGCCACAACCAGATACGCGTCACAGCCGTCGCGGACGCTGTCGGGGATGCCCAACTCCAGGTTCTGGGTGTGTACGAGCGCGGCCATCGTCACGTTGTCGATGTACTCCAGGATGTAGGGCGCGAGGCCGCTGCCCACGATCTTGGGGACCGCCGTCATGACCTGGTCGAAGTCGGCGAACGGGGCGAGCACGGCGGCGTTGTGGTCGAGCCGCGGATGCAGCTTGACGGTCACCTCGGTGGCCAGGGCCAGGGTGCCTTCGGAGCCGACGACGAGTTGGGTCAGGTCGTAGCCGGTGGAGATCTTGGCGATCTTGCCGCCGGTGCGGATGAGCTCGCCGGTCGGCAGCGCCGCCTGCAGCCCGAGCACGTTCTGGCGGGCAATGCCGTACTTGACCGCGTTCATGCCGCCGGCGTTGGTGCCGACGTTGCCGCCGACGCTGGACGACAGCTCGCCGGGGTGAACCATGTAGCGCAGGCCGGTGTCGGCGGTCGCGGCGTCCAGCTCGGTGAGCGTGACCCCGGGTTGGACGACGGCGACCTGGTTGATGGTGTCGACCTCGAGGACGGCGTTCATCCGTTCGAAGGAGATCAGCAGCCCATCGGCCCGCGGGATCGCCGCGCCCGACAGGCCGGTGCCCGAGCCGCGGGCCGTGACCGGCACGCCGGCGTCGGAGGCGGCCTTCAGCAGCTGCGAAACCGCTTCCGCGGAAACCGGTTTGGCGACATACGCCGGGCGTTGCGGCGGCTTCGTCAAGACTTCGTCGTGCCAGTAGTCCTCGGGGATGGCGTCACCGGTCAGCAGGTTGTGCTGGCCGACGATCTCGGCGAACCGGGCCGTCATGTCGCTCATGAGGCTTCAGCCTATCGCCGCGGTCAGGTGATCGAGGGGAGTCCGCATTCGGCCGCGGAGGATCGGCACGCAATCGTCGGGGAGTTGGGTGGTGACCTCCACGCCGGAGCCGTCGAGTTCGTCGAGGAACCCGGGTAGCTGCTCCATCGCGCCGGTGGGCAGGTCGTGCAGGACGACGACGGTGTGCTGGTGGCTGCGGGTATCGGCGAGTGCCCGCTCAACCCAGCCGCGCGGGTCGGCCCAGTCGCGCGGGACGCTGTTCCACAGGACGCAGGTGTACTTCTCGGTGATCAGGTGGTCGATCGCCGTGCGGTTCAGGCAGCGCTTTTCGAGTGCGCCCTCCGTTCCCCACGGCCTGAAGAGCCGATCGGCATCGCCGAAGTCGTCCAAAAGCTCTTGGGTGCTGCGGATCTCGTGAAGCGTCTCCGCGGCAGAGAGCTCGCCGAGGGGCCGGCCGTGGGTGAGGGAGTGATTGCCGATCCGGTGCCCCTCGCGCACCGCCCGCTCCAGCAGCCGGCGCCCCGCCGGCGGGCGGACGTTCTCGCCGACGACGAAGAAGACGGCGGACGCCTGCCGCTGGGCGAGGGCGTCGAGAACCCGGTCCGTGACGCCGGGTGTCGGGCCGTTGTCAAAGGTTAGGGTGATTTTCGGGCGCATCACTCCCCAGCGTACCTTGCCTGACTGATCGATCAGACAGTATCGTGGGCGGATGACCGCGGTGGTTTCGAAGTCCGAGGTGCCTGCCGGTGACGCCCGGCAGCGGATCCTGCAGACGACCATCCAGTGCTTCTGCGCGTACGGCTACGAGAAGTCCTCGATGAAGCTGATCTCGACGAGGGCCGGCGTCTCGCAGACGCTGCTGCACTATCACTTCGAGACCAAGGAAAAGCTCTTCCAGGCGGCGATCGACGACATGGCCAAGCGCATGTTCGCCACGGCGGCGACGCGGCTGCCGGGGCGGCTGTCGGTGCGCGAGGGCCTGACCGAGGCGGCCGGGCTGATGTACGCCTTGTTCATCGACAACATCGACGCGGTCACGTTCATGGTCGAGTTCGCCGCGGCGGCCAACCACAACGAGTTCCTGCGGGTCGCGTATGTCGACTATCGCGATACCCAACGCCGGCAGCTCGGCGAGGCGCTGCGCCGCATCGCCGGTGACGACGTGCCGCAGCGCTTGATCGACGAGTCGGTGCGCCTCTTCGAAACCGTGCTGCTGGGCATGTCGATGCAGCGGCCGTTCGTTTCCGACACCTCGGCCTTCCGTCGCGACTTCGACGTGTTCGCCCAACTGCTCGCGGCCCGCATCACCGAAGGATTGGAACCCAGGCGATGACCCCGAACCTCACCGATCAACCGATGGTCGAAGACGCGGTGACCGGATCCGGCGGCAAACGAATCTTCTTGCGCCGCTACGACAACCCCACCGCCGACTACGTGTTGGTGCTGGTGCACGGCACCGCCGGCAACAGCGAGAGCTACCACGCGTTCGCCGAGCACATGCGCCGGAACTTTCCCGCGGCCGTCTATTCGTTCGACCTGACCGGGCACGGCCGCACCGAGGGGGAGCCGGGCGTGTTCAGCTTCGAGGACTTCCTCGAAGACACCAGGGCGGTAACCGATTACGCGGCGCGGCGTACGTCCCTCCCGGTCGTCCTGCACGGCGCCAGCCAGGGCGGGGAAGTCGCGTTCCACGCGCTCGACGCGTGCCCGGCCGTGACAGCCGGCGTGTGCATGAACATCCTGTTGAACCACGAGGCGGCGATGAGCCCGGCGATCCGATTGTTCCGGTCGCGCCCGGCGAAGTGGGCGGCCAAGACGTTCGGCGATCGGCTGCGGGTCCCATTAAGACGCGTCATCGACTTCGAGGCCGCCTACCAGGAAGACCCCGGGCTGCTCGACACCAAGAAGAAGGACCCGTTCTACGTCTGGCGGTACGGGCTCAAGAGCTACCACTCGGTGTTCAACTACGTCCCGCCAAAACCCGCCGCCGCCAACACGAAACCCGTCCTCATCACCTGCGGGGAGCACGACGAGATCGTCGGCGCCGAGCACTGCCGGGCATGCTTCGAGCGGATCGGCGGTACCAAGGACTTCTTCATGATGCCCGGCGGCGGGCATCAGCTGATGCTGTTCGACGCGGTCGTCTACAGCCGCGTGATCGACTCGTGGATCCGGGAACGCGTGCTCGGGCACGCGCAGTCGTGGGAGCCGCCCATCGAGCCCGAGGAGCGGCGCTACTTCGAGTTCCTCGATCGCGAACGGGCCAACGATACGACAGGCGAGCCCGAGTACCACTATTCGCTGATCGATCGCGCGCTGATGCGGATCAGCAACGGCACGATCGAGCGCGGGGTGCGCTACTTCTCCAATGCCGAGGTCAGCGAACAGTGGCGCTTCACCGCGGACCTCGTCGGCGAAATCGACTACGCCGCATGGGACTTCCTGCGCGACTATCTTCCTGCGGTAGAGGGCCCGAGGATGGCGGTGGTCGGTTGCGGCGGCGGCGGGGCTATCGAGGGATTGCTCAACCGCGATCCGCGACTAAGCGAGTGGGACATCGTGGGCATCGACGTCGACTACAAGTCGATCGACGCGGCCCGGAAGCGTTTTGCCGGCAAGGCGGGGGTGAGCTTCGTCGTCGGCGACGCGCGTGACCCGGAGGTGTTGGGGGCCGATCGATTCGACCTGGTTTACCTGCACGGGGTGCTCGACCACTGCACCGAGCACCGCCGCTTGATGGACAGCGTGTTTCGCGCGCTGAGGCCGGGCGGCCGGATGTTCTATGTCGCGCCCGATCGCAACGTGTGCACGTGGCTGTGTTTCGTGACGGTCGGGCCGTTGTTCGTGTTCGGTCTGCACAAGCCGAACCATGACTTTAGGCGATTCCCCCGCCCCGCCGAATTGAACGCGGTGCTCGAGCAGGCCGGGTTCGAGCTGCTGCCCCGGCGAGGCCGGCCGGACGCCCCCGCCATGGTCGGGGTCGAATACAAGTCGGGGATGAATCCGTTTCCCGTCAAGAAGTCGGTTCGCGATCGCGCCCTGGGTGAGGAGATCTTCGAGCACACCGAGCCCAGGTGGTGGCTGGGGAACGGCTTCGTCGGGGAGTTTGCGGGGGTGGCCCAGAAACCCTTGTTGAACGCCTGTTGAGCAGCGGGTTTCGATTCCCGATTCTGTGGTTATCCGGAACCAGCAGGGCAGTCAGCTTTCCGACAGGAGATCGACACGGACCTCCAAGGAACTCAGTCCTACCGCGGCCAGGGCAGTAACGGAGTGCTCCTGGTGCCGGGCGGTCTCCTTGGCGACGGCCGGTACGAGCTGCGTGGCGTCCTGGGCCGTGGTGCGATGGCCGAGGTTCGCGAGGGGTGGGACCGGAAGCTCAACCGCCCCGTCGCCATCAAGCTGCTCTACCCCGGGGTGGCCGACCGGCCGGACAACCGTTCGCGGTTCGACACCGAGGCGCGCGTCGCCGCGCGGCTGACCGGGAGGCACGTCGTGGTGGTGCACGACGTCGGCGAGCACTACGGGTTGCCGTTCATCGTCATGGAGCGGCTACCGGGAGTGACGCTGGCCGACCACATCGCCCGCGGGCCGCTGCCGGTGCCCTTCGTGCACGCCGTCCTCGACGGTGTCCTGGACGCCCTTGCCGAGGCGCATCAGGCCGGCATCCTGCACCGCGACGTCAAACCCGGCAACATCCTGTTCACCGCCGCGGGGGAACCCAAGCTCGCCGACTTCGGCATCGCCAAGACCTCCGGCGCCGCCTACACCAGGGCGGGCGAGGTCGTCGGCAGCATGGCCTACCTGAGCCCCGAGCGGCTGACGTCCAAGCCGGCCACGGTGCTCGACGACCTGTACTCCGTCGGCGTGGTGG
>NZ_LZIX01000016.1:0-11628 GCF_001666955.1 Mycobacterium sp. E735
GGCGCCCCACCCGCCACACCGGACCGCCGGGATCCGGGCGGCTGTGACGGAAATTGCAAACCCGAAACAGCACGTCGGCGCCGCTGCGGCGCCTCCGCCGCCGAGAAATTTACGGCGCTGCCAGGTGACGGTTAGACTTGACGAAGTTGGCATGTCAGCCGGGTATTGTCATATCGTTTTACGACTTGTCGAGACCGGTTTCCAGGCCACCGTTCAGCGCTGCACGGACGCATCCCTAACAGGATCATCTCCGCCTGGGGGACAGCCTATCGAGACAAGACCGAGGGGTCACAGCCCGCAACCTTCGGGTGCGATCTCATCGGAGCAGCCGTCAACGGCCGCTCGCAACGTTCAGGTGAAGGGTCAGGTGCATATGACGCCCAAGCGCGTCGGGTTATACAACCCCGCGTTCGAGCACGATTCGTGCGGGGTAGCCATGGTCGTCGATATGCACGGCCGTCGTAGCCGCGACATCGTGGACAAGGCAATCACCGCGCTGCTCAACCTCGAACACCGCGGTGCTCAGGGCGCCGAGCCGCGCAGCGGTGACGGGGCCGGCATCCTGATCCAGGTTCCGGATGCGTTCTTGCGTGAGGTCGTCGACTTCGAACTCCCCGAGCCGGGCAGCTATGCCACCGGCATCGCCTTCCTGCCCCAGTCGTCGAAGGACGCCGCGGCGGCCTGCGACGCGGTCGAGAAGATCGCCGAGGCCGAGGGCCTGACGGTGCTCGGCTGGCGCAACGTGCCCATCGACGACTCCTCGCTGGGGGCGCTGTCCCGTGACGCGATGCCCACCTTCCGGCAGGTGTTCATGGCCGGCGCTTCCGACATGACGCTCGAGCGCCGCTGCTACCTGGTTCGGAAGCGCGCCGAGCACGAACTCGGCACCAAGGGACCGGGCCAGGACGGTCCCGGGCGCGAAACCGTTTATTTCCCAAGCCTTTCCGGTCAGACCATGGTCTACAAGGGGATGCTGACCACCCCGCAGCTCAAGGCGTTCTATCTTGACCTGCAAGACGATCGGATGACCAGCGCGCTGGGCATCGTGCACTCGCGGTTCTCCACCAACACCTTCCCGTCGTGGCCGCTGGCCCACCCGTTCCGTCGCGTCGCCCACAACGGTGAGATCAACACCGTCACCGGCAACGAGAACTGGATGCGGGCCCGTGAGGCGTTGATCAAGACCGAGATCTTCGGCACGGAAGCCGATGTCGAGAAGCTGTTCCCGATCTGTACCCCGGGCGCCTCCGACACCGCACGCTTCGACGAGGCGCTCGAACTGCTGCACCTGGGCGGCCGCAGCCTGGCGCACGCGGTGCTGATGATGATCCCCGAGGCCTGGGAGCGCAACGAATCGATGGACCCGGCGCGTCGGGCGTTCTACGAGTACCACGCGTCGTTGATGGAGCCCTGGGACGGTCCCGCGTCGATCACCTTCACCGACGGCACCATCGTTGGCGCCGTTCTTGACCGAAATGGCTTGCGCCCCTCGCGGATCTGGGTCACCGACGACGGCTTGGTGGTGATGGCTTCCGAGGCGGGTGTCCTGGATCTGGACCCCGCCAAGGTGGTCCGCCGGATGCGGCTGCAGCCGGGCCGCATGTTCCTGGTGGACACCACCCAGGGCCGCATCGTCTCCGACGAGGAGATCAAGGCCGAGCTCGCCGCCGAGCACCCGTACCAGGAGTGGCTCGATAGGAACCTGGTTCCCCTCGAGAAGCTGCCGCAGGGCGATTACGTGCGGATGCCCCACGATCGACTTGTCAAGCGGCAGCTGGCTTTCGGCTACACCTACGAGGAGCTCAACCTCCTGGTGTCGCCCATGGTGCGCACCGGCGCAGAGCCGATCGGCTCGATGGGCACCGACACCCCGGTCGCGGTGCTCTCGCAGCGTCCGCGGATGCTCTACGACTACTTCCAGCAGCTCTTCGCCCAGGTGACCAACCCGCCGCTGGACGCCATCCGCGAGGAGGTGGTGACCAGTTTGCAGGGCACCACCGGCGGGGAGCGCGACCTGCTGACGCCGACCGAGCACTCGTGTCACCAGATCGCTTTGCAGCAGCCGATTCTGCGCAACCACGAGCTGGCCAAGCTGGTCAACCTCAACCCCGACGACGAAGTCAACGGGCGTCCGCATGGCATGCGGTCCAAAGTGATTCGCTGCCTGTACCCGGTCGCCGAGGGCGGCGCGGGGCTGGCCGCGGCGCTGGACGACGTGCGCGCACAGGCGTCGGCGGCGATCGAGGACGGTGCGCGGGTCATCATCCTGTCCGACCGGGAGTCCAACGAGCAGATGGCGCCCATCCCGTCGCTGCTCGCCGTCGCCGGCGTGCACCACCACCTGGTGCGCGACCGGACACGCACCCACGTGGGCCTGGTCGTCGAGACCGGCGACGCCCGCGAGGTGCACCACATGGCGATGCTGATCGGGTGCGGGGCCGCGGCGATCAACCCCTACCTGGCGTTCGAGTCGATCGAGGACATGCTCGACCGCGGCGCGATCGACGGGATCGACCGCGAGAAGGCGCTGAACAATTACGTCAAGGCGGCCGGCAAGGGCGTGCTCAAAGTGATGTCCAAGATGGGCATTTCGACGCTCGCCTCTTACACCGGTGCACAGCTGTTCCAGGCGGTGGGCATCTCCGAGGACGTGCTCGACGAGTACTTCACCGGACTGAGCTGTCCGATCGGTGGTATCACCCTGGAGGACATCGCCGCCGACGTCGCGACGCGCCACCGGCTGGCCTACCTGGACCGCCGCGACGAGCGCGCGCACCGCGAGCTCGAGGTGGGCGGCGAATACCAGTGGCGCCGGGAGGGTGAGTATCACCTGTTCAATCCGGAGACGGTCTTCAAGCTGCAGCACTCGACCCGCACCGGTCAGTACAAGATCTTCAAGGACTACACCCGGCTGGTCGACGACCAGAGCGAGCGGATGGCCTCACTGCGTGGCCTGCTGAAGTTCCGCGGCGGTGTGCGTCCCCCGATTCCGCTGGAAGAGGTCGAGCCGGCGAGCGAGATCGTCAAGCGCTTCTCGACCGGGGCGATGAGCTACGGATCCATCTCGGCCGAAGCCCACGAGACGCTCGCCATCGCGATGAACCGGTTGGGTGGGCGATCCAACAGCGGTGAGGGCGGCGAGGACGTCAAGCGTTTCGACCGCGATCCCAACGGGGATTGGCGCCGCAGCGCGATCAAGCAGGTCGCGTCCGCACGGTTCGGCGTGACCTCGCACTACCTGACGAATTGCACCGACATCCAGATCAAGATGGCCCAGGGCGCCAAACCCGGTGAGGGCGGCCAGCTTCCGGGGCACAAGGTGTACCCGTGGGTCGCCGAGGTCCGGCACTCCACGCCCGGCGTCGGCCTGATCTCTCCGCCGCCGCACCACGACATCTACTCCATCGAGGACCTCGCGCAGCTGATCCACGACCTGAAGAACGCCAACCCGTCCGCGCGGGTGCACGTCAAGCTGGTCTCCGAGAACGGGGTGGGCACGGTTGCGGCCGGCGTTTCCAAGGCGCACGCCGACGTGGTGTTGATCTCGGGCCACGACGGCGGCACCGGCGCGACGCCGCTGACGTCGATGAAGCACGCCGGCGCGCCCTGGGAGCTCGGTCTGGCCGAGACGCAACAGACCCTGCTGCTCAACGGGTTACGCGACCGGATCGTGGTCCAGGTGGACGGCCAGCTCAAGACGGGCCGCGACGTGATGATCGCCGCGCTGCTGGGCGCCGAGGAATTCGGCTTCGCCACCGCGCCGCTGGTGGTGGCCGGCTGCATCATGATGCGGGTGTGCCACCTGGACACCTGCCCGGTCGGCGTCGCCACCCAGAACCCGCTGCTGCGGGAGCGGTTCACCGGTAAGCCGGAGTTCGTCGAGAACTTCTTCATGTTCATCGCCGAAGAGGTGCGGGAGTACATGGCGCAGTTGGGTTTCCGCACCCTCAACGAGGCCGTCGGCCAGGTGGGGGCGCTGGACACCACGCTGGCGCGGGCGCACTGGAAGGCGCACAAGCTGGACCTCACGCCGGTGCTGCACGAGCCCGAGTCGGCGTTCATGAACCAGGACCTGTACTGCAGCTCGCGGCAGGATCACGGTCTGGACAAGGCGCTGGATCAGCAGTTGATCGTGATGAGCCGGGAGGCGCTCGATTCCGGCAAGCCGGTGCGTTTCTCCACCACGATCAGCAACGTCAACCGCACGGTGGGCACCATGCTCGGCCACGAGGTGACGAAAGCCTATGGCGGCCAGGGCCTTCCGGATGGAACCATCGACATAACGTTCGACGGCTCCGCCGGCAACAGCTTTGGGGCATTCGTCCCGAAGGGAATCACCCTGCGCGTCTACGGCGATGCCAACGACTACGTCGGCAAGGGCCTGTCCGGTGGCCGGATTGTGGTGCGGCCGTCGGACAACGCCCCGCAGGACTATGTGGCCGAGGACAACATCATCGGCGGCAACGTGATCCTGTTCGGCGCGACCAGCGGGGAGGCATTCCTGCGCGGAGTGGTCGGCGAACGGTTCGCGGTCCGCAACTCGGGTGCCCACGCGGTGGTCGAAGGTGTGGGTGACCATGGATGCGAATACATGACGGGTGGTCGGGTAGTGATTCTGGGCCGCACTGGCCGCAACTTCGCCGCGGGAATGTCCGGCGGCGTGGCCTACGTATATGACCCGGACGAGGAATTGCCGGACAATCTCAACATCGAGATGGTGGACATGGAGGCGCTGGACTCCGACGATGCCGAGTTCCTGCACGGGATAATCCGGGCGCACGTGGATGCCACCGATTCCGCGGTGGGCCAGCGGATCCTGGCCGACTGGCGCGGTCAACAGCGCCACTTCGTCAAGGTGATGCCGCGCGACTACAAGAAGGTGCTGCAGGCGATCGCCGAAGCCGAGCGCGACGGCATCGACGTGGACAAGGCGATCATGGCGGCCGCGCATGGCTGATCCGAGCGGCTTCCTGAAGTACACCCACCGGGAACTGCCGAAGCGTCGGCCTGTCCCGCTGCGGTTGAAGGACTGGCACGAGGTCTACGAAGACTTCGACGAAGGCACGCTGCGCGAGCAGGCGACCCGTTGCATGGATTGCGGTATTCCGTTCTGCCACAACGGCTGTCCTTTGGGGAACCTGATCCCCGAATGGAACGACCTGGTGCGCACGGGCCGGTGGCGCGACGCGATCGAGCGGCTGCACGCCACCAACAACTTCCCGGACTTCACCGGCAGGCTGTGCCCGGCGCCGTGTGAACCGGCCTGTGTGCTCGGCATCAATCAGGATCCGGTGACTATCAAGCAGATCGAGCTGGAGATCATCGACCGCGCCTTCGAAGAAGGCTTCGTCGAGCCGCTGCCCCCGGACAAGCTGACCGGGAAGAAGGTCGCGGTGGTGGGCTCGGGCCCGGCCGGTTTGGCCGCGGCGCAGCAATTGACCCGCGCCGGCCACACGGTCACCGTGTTCGAGCGGGCTGACCGCATCGGCGGCCTGCTGCGATACGGCATCCCGGAATTCAAGATGGAGAAGCGCGTCCTCGACCGGCGCCTGGACCAGATGCGCGCCGAGGGGACCGAGTTCCGCGCCGGTGTGAACGTCGGGGTCGACATCACCGCCGAACAGCTGCGCGCCGACTTCGATGCGGTGGTGCTGGCCGGTGGTGCGACCGCCGCGCGGGACCTGCCCGTCCCCGGTCGGGACCTGGACGGAATCCACCAGGCGATGGAGTACCTGCCGTGGGGCAACCGGGTGCAGGAGGGCGATGACGTCCTCGGGCCCGACGGGGAGCCCCCGATCACCGCCAAGGGCAAGAAGGTCGTCATCATCGGCGGCGGCGACACCGGCGCGGACTGCCTGGGCACCGCGCACCGCCAGGGTGCCACCGTCGTGCACCAGTTCGAGATCATGCCGCGCCCGCCGGAGTCTCGGGCCGAATCGACCCCGTGGCCGACTTACCCCTTGATGTACCGGGTTTCGTCGGCGCACGAAGAGGGTGGCGAGCGGGTGTTCTCGGTGAACACCGAGCAGTTCGTGGGCGAGGATGGCCGCGTGACGGCGCTCAAAGCCCACGAAGTCACCATGCAGGATGGCAAGTTCGTCAAGGTCGAGGGCTCGGACTTCGAGCTCGAGGCCGATCTGGTGCTGCTGGCGATGGGCTTCGTCGGACCGGAGCGGGAGGGCCTGCTCACCGACCTCGAAGTCAAGCTCACCGATCGCGGCAACGTCGCGCGTGGCGCCGACTTCGACACGTCGGTACCGGGCGTGTTCGTCGCCGGGGACATGGGCCGCGGCCAGTCGCTGATCGTCTGGGCGATAGCTGAGGGCAGGGCCGCGGCCGCGGCCGTGGACCGCTACCTGATGGGTGTGACCGCCCTTCCCGCGCCGGTCAAGCCGACCGCAGTACCGCTCCAGTAGTCACAGAAGTCACATCAGAAACACACGTCCCAAAATCGGCGAGTCTGCCACCGTTTGCCAGGCGGCGGGTGTCTAATAACCCGTTGTGGGCTTCGTCACACGGGCGAGTGATCGGGGCTCCGGCGGAACGGAACGATCGCAGGAGTGATCACTGTGCACATCAATCCAGTACCTCGATCCCGGATGGGGCGAATCGCCTGGTCCTGGTTTCGTCACCCCGTGAAGAGCCGCGAGTTCCCTGCCAAACACGAGCGCCTGGTCACCGCCGCCGAATTACTGATCTTCGGGGCATAGCCGCCCCGCCGCGCGCCTCCGGGTGCGACGCGGGGGTTTGCTCGACGGAGCAAACGGGGGGACATGTTCGGCACACCGCGAAGGTCCCCGGTACCGGTGTTGATCAGCTCAGCAATCCCGAATCGCGAATGACCTCGGCCAGCGGTTCCAGGACGCTCGGGTCGTGGGGCGGGTTGATGTAGACGATGCCCAGGTCGAGTCCCTCGGCCGCCAGCCCGGCCGCCTCCTCGACGACCTGCTGGTAGTTGCGCTGCTCGTCCAGGCGCAGGTGCGCCGACAACATGATCTCCTTCGGATCGCGCCCGATCTTCTCGCACTCCGCGGCGAGCACGTCGCGCTTGCGCGCGAACACCTCGGGCGGGCCGCCGACGAAGTTCCAGTGCTGCGCGTAGCGGGCGGTGATCGGCAGCGTCCGTTTCTCCCCGCTGCCGCCGATGCAGATCGGCGGGTGCGGGCGCTGGACGCCCTTGGGTTCGTTGCGCGCGCCCTTGAGCTGGTAGTACTTGCCGTCGAAGTCCGTGGTGTCCTGACTGAGCAGGCTGGTCAGCACCTGGCACGCCTCCTCGAATCGATCGAAACGTTCCCGGATGCTGCCCAGCTCGATGCCGTAGGCGCCTGACTCTTCCTCGTTCCAGCCGGCTCCGATGCCCAGCTCGAGCCGTCCGTTCGAGATGATGTCGAGTGCGGCGGCCATGTTGGCCAGCACGGCGGGGTGGCGGTAGTGAATGCCCGTCACCAGCGTGCCCAGCCGCAACCGTTTGGTGGCCTGCGCCAGCGCGGTCAGCGTCGTCCAGCCCTCCAGGCAGGGCCCGCTGCTGTCGGAGAAAATCGGGTAGAAGTGGTCGAAGGTCCACCCGGACTCGTAAACGTCGATGTCGTCGGCGGCCTGCCAGACGGCGAGCATGTCGGCCCAGGTGGTGTTTTGCGGGGAGGTCTTGAAGGCGAATCGCATGGAATCGACGTTAGTCGATCTTTATGAAGGGCAACTAAACTCAGGCTCGCGATGAATTACTCCCTCGGGCTCGACACCAAGATCACGCTGCTGGCGGCCGGGCTGATCTTTCTGCTCGCGCTGGTCCTCGGGGTTTGGAAGTACCGGCAGATCATGACGGCCGACGACCACCGCGCCCATCCCTACGTCGACATCGCACACCGGGCGGCGTTGCTCTACTCGTTTGCGACGCTGCTGCTGGCGGTCTTCGTCGAGCTGAGCGCGTGGCCGGCGTGGCTCAACCTGGCCGCGGCCGGCGTGGTCGTCTTCTTTTTCGTCGGCGCCATCCTCAGCTACATCGGGCACGGGGCGCGGCGCGACACCGTCAACCAGTTCGAGAACCCCGTCCCCGGCACCGGGGTGATGATGGCGTTGCTCATCGCCGGCGAGATCGGGGGCTTCGGCGTCCTGCTCGCCGGATTCATCGCCGGGGAGTTCCGGTGACCCGGACGGCTTTGGCGGTGACCTGCGTCGCCCGGCTCCGCCGCGCTTGCAGTCACCACGCAGGCACACTGGAGTCATGGATCCCGTAGAGGCCTTGCGGCAGATCGCCTACTACAAGGACCGCAGCCGCCACGACCCGCGGCGCGTGATGGCATATCGCAACGCCGCCGACATCATCGAGGGGCTCGACGACGCGGCGCGCGAGCGGCACGGCCAAGCCAACAGCTGGCAGTCGCTGCCCGGCATCGGTCCCAAGACCGCGAAGGTCATCGGCCAGGCCTGGTGCGGCCGCGAGCCCGACCTGCTGGCCGAATTACGTTCGGCCGCAGAGGATCTCGGTGGCGGGGACATCCGGGCGGCGTTGCGGGGCGATCTGCATCTGCATTCGAACTGGTCGGACGGGTCGGCACCGATCGACGAGATGATGGCGACTGCGTCCGCGCTCGGGCACGAGTATTGCGCGCTGACCGACCACTCGCCGCGGCTGACCATCGCCAACGGGCTGTCGCCCCAGCGCCTGCGTGCGCAGCTCGACGTCATCGACAAGCTGCGTGACCAGTTCGCGCCGATGCGCATCCTCACCGGGATCGAGGTCGACATCCTCGAGGACGGCAGCCTGGACCAGGAGCCCGAGCTGCTCGAGCGGCTCGACGTGGTCGTGGCCAGCGTGCATTCCAAGCTGTCGATGGACGCCTCGGCGATGACGCGGCGCATGGTGCGCGCCGTTTCGAATCCGCACGCCGACGTGCTGGGCCATTGCACCGGCCGGCTGGTATCGGGCAACCGGGGCATCCGTCCGCAATCGAAGTTCGACGCGGAAGCGGTCTTCACCGCCTGCCGCGATCACGGCACCGCGGTGGAGATCAACTCGCGACCCGAACGCCGGGACCCGCCGACCGCGCTGCTCAAGCTGGCGCTCGAAATCGGCTGCGTGTTCAGCATCGACACCGACGCGCACGCGCCGGGCCAATTGGACTTCCTCGGCTACGGCGCGCAGCGTGCGCTGGACGTGGGCGTGCCCGTCGACCGGATCGTCAACACCTGGCCGGCCGACAAGCTGCTGGAGTGGACCGGCTCGAATTGAGACGGCCGCTCAGACCCGCACCGGTTCGGCGTGCTCGGGAACCGGTTCTTCGCTGCGGGCGGCGCTCTGCAATAGATTGGCGGCGGCCACGGTGGCGCAGGTCGCGGCCGGGATGAGCAACGCGTAACCCCCTAACCGCGCGCCGAACACGATCCCGGCCACGCCGCCCCCGAGGAACAGCAGGAGGGTGGTCGCCAGGATCGCGGCTTTCCATTTATCGATTCCGTGCAGTCGACTGCGGCCGAGGATCAGCCCGAGGTCGGTGACGGTCCCGGTGAAGTGCGTGGTGCGGATCGCCATTCCGCGGAAGCTCGATGTCATCGCGTTCTGCAGGCCGAGGGCCGCGGCGGCGAACAGCGCCTGCACCGCGGTCTGCTCGACGCCCAGGGCGTTGATCTGCGCCTTGACGACGGTCTCCTCGACACCGGCCGCGGCGAGCACGAGCAACACTGCCTCGAGGAAGAGCACAGCGGCGTGGCGTGGGCCCGCAAGGGCATCGGTGGACGCAAGGATCGCTCCGGCCACCGTCGCTCCCGCCAAGAAGCCCAAGAAGATCGCGGCGAGCACGTGCCCTTCGTAGAGCCAGGGGTTGGCCGTGTTCATGCCCAGCTGGGTGGTGATCGCCGTCAGGTTGCCGACGGGCAGCGCCAGGATCAAAAGCGCCACGGCGTTGACGAAGCCCGCGGACAAGGCGAGCAGCGCGCTGTAACCGAGCAGGAGACCTTCGCGGGGCAGGCCGCTGTCGCGGGCTTGGTGCGGCGGCGGCATCGGGTTCGGTCGCTCACTTTCGATGGTCGGGTTTTCGCCAGCCTAACCATCAGGCCGTCAGACTTGCGGCGCCGAGAGGCTGATTCAAATCAACCTCAAATCATCGAAATCGCTTGCGGCAGAGAATGATTGGTGAGAACGATCACAACCCGTCAGTCGGGAAGACGTGGCATCTCCGTACCCGGATCGTGGCCGACCAAAACCGCGGGTGTCAGCGCGGACCTGCCGTACCGATCACGCACCCGGTCGATCGCCGCGTCGATGGCGAGCCGGTTGTCGTGCTCATCGAACGGCAATGTCAGTTGCTGGGCGCCGCTGCGGTCGATCCCCGACACCGCGAACCCGACCAGCGTCAGCCCGCGCTGCGCGATGAGCGGAGCGGCCGACACGACCAGCCCCCGCGCGGCGGCCAGGATCGGCTGCGTCGAGGACGTCGTCCACGGCAGCGTCCGTGACCGCGTCGCCCGTCCGAAATCGTCAAACCGCAGGCGCAGCACCACCGTGCGGCCGGTACGCCCGGCGGCACGCATCCGGCGGGTGATGCGGTCGATCAGGTTGATCACCACCGCATCGATCTCAGCGGCCGACATGGTGTTGCCGGCGCGGCCGAGCGCCCGCTGCGCCCCGACGGACCGCCGCCGCACACCGGTGGTCACCCGGCGGCGGTCGATGTTGCGGGACAGCGCGAACAGCTGGCGCCCCATGGCGCCGCCCAGCAGCGAGGCCAGCGTCGACTCACTCAGCTCGGCCACGTCGGCGACGGTCACGAGCCCATGGGCGTGGAGTTTCTCGGCCGTCTTGGCGCCCACGCCCCACAGCCGCCGGACCGGCAACGGGTGCAGGAACGCGAGCTCCTGGTCCGGCGGCACCAACAGCAGCCCGTCGGGCTTGGCCTCCTGGCTGGCGACCTTGGCGAGAAACTTCGTCCGGGCGATGCCCACCGTGATCGGCAGGCCGACGCGGTCGCGCACGTCGGCGCGTAGCCTTCCGGCGATCTGTACCGGCGTTCCGGACACCCGGCGCAGGCCGCCGACGTCGAGAAACGCCTCGTCCACCGAGAGCGGCTCCACAATCGGTGTGCAGTCGCGAAACACCTCGAACACGGCGTCGCTGGCGCGGCTGTACGCGCTCATCCGGGGCGGGACGACCACGGCGTGCGGGCACAGCCGCCGCGCCTGGGCGCCGCCCATCGCCGTTCGCACGCCGTAGGCCTTGGCCTCGTAACTGGCGGCGAGCACGACCCCGCCGCCGACGATGATTGGGCGGCCACGCAGCGTCGGATCGTCGCGCTGCTCCACGGACGCGTAGAACGAATCCAGGTCCGCGTGCATGATGGACGCCTCACACCGCACGAACATATGTTCGCACGCGGGGGTGACGGGATGCGATGCTGGCGACCCGCTTCGGCCGGCTACGCCGCGCTTGCGATCGCCACCGATGCGATGGTGGCGACCCGCTTCGGCCGGCTACGCCGCGCTTGCGATCGCCACCGATGCGATGGTGGCGACCCGCTTCGCCCGGCTGCGCCGCGCTTGCGATCGCCACCGATGCGATGGTGGCGACCCGCTTCGCCCGGCTGCGCCGCGCTTGCGATCGCCACTGATGCGATGGTGGCGACCCGCTTCGCCCGG
>NZ_LZIX01000017.1:0-4528 GCF_001666955.1 Mycobacterium sp. E735
AGGAGACCACCCAGGAGGTCTACTGCGAGGTGTGGCGGACGGCGCCGGACTACGACTCCAGCAGGGGGTCGGCGCTGTCCTGGCTGCTGACCATCGCGCACCGGCGGGCCGTCGACCGGGTGCGGTCCGAGGAGGCTTCCGGCAGGCGGGATTCCCGCTACGCCGCCGCCAGCGCCGACCCCGCCAGTGATGTGGTCGCCGAATCGGCGATCGCCGGCGACGAGCGCCGCCGCGTCGCCGAATGCCTGGGCGCGTTGACCGACACGCAGCGGGAGTGTATCCAGTTGGCGTACTACGACGGACTCACCTACAGCCAAGTGTCGGACCGGTTGGCGGCGAATCTGTCGACGGTCAAGTCGCGCATGCGCGACGCGCTGCGTGCCTTGCGTAACTGCCTGGAAGTGCCATGACGGAACCGAACGAATTCGAATTGCTCGAGCTGGCAACGCCGTACGCGTTGGACGCCGTGTCCGACGAGGAGCGGGCCGACATCGAGCGGCGGCTGGCGGCCGCGCCGAGGTCGGTGGCGGCGGCCTTCGACGACGAAGTCCGTGCCGTCCGCGAGACGCTGGCGGTCATCTCGGCGACGACGGCCGTCGAACCACCGGCGCATTTGCGGGCCGCGACGCTGGCGGCGATACCCGCACGAGACGAACGCAGATACGGTTGGCGCGCAGCCCTTTTGGGGGCCGGGGCGGCAGCGGTGGTGGTCGGCGCCGCCGCATTCGGCATCGGGATAATGCTGCGTCCCCATCCACCGTCCACGATCGCCGAGCAGGTGTTCGCGGCCCCGGACGTGCGCACCGTCTCGGGCCCGCTCGGCAATGGCACTGCGACCGTTGTCTTTTCCCACGACCGCAACGCCGGCGTGCTGGTGATGAACAACGTCCCGCCGCCGAAACCCGGGACCGTCTACCAGATGTGGCTGCTGAGCGACAAGGGGCCGACGTCGGCCGGGACGATGAGCACCGCCGCGGTGGCGCCGTCGACCACCGCGACGCTCACCAACCTGGGGTCGTCCACCAGCCTGGCGTTCACCGTCGAACCGGGCACCGGGTCCCCACGTCCGACGGGGACGTTCCTGGCCGCGCTGCCCCTCGGCTGAGCGGCGCACGACTCCCGGAAAATCGCGGCCCGTCCGCGGCGTCGGCACAACCACTTTCGACCACCCGCCCACTCTTCCGGACGGACGATCCGTCGCCATTGCCATCGGCGGCCCGCCGACGTCACATCAGATCGTCTCCGGCGATCGCCTGCAATCAGAACCCTCGAGGTCACCCCGACCAAGGGCTGCAGGTGTATTCGTTCACCTACGGCTAGAAACTTCTGCCCCGGCACCCATCCGAAGGTGTTCGGGCTCCGAATCGCTGTCAAATGTCGGACCAACCAAAGGAGTCAAAGGCGATGAAGGCACACAGGACGTCGGTGGCGGCGAAGGGGTTCGCGGTAGCGGCGATGCTGGGTCTGGGTGTGGTGACCGCTCCCAATGCGGCGGCGGCCGATTTGGTGGGCCCCGGGTGCTCTGATTACGCGGCCGCCAACCCGAGCGGCCCGGCGTCGGTGGAGGGAATGTCGCAGGTTCCGGTGGCGGTGGCGGCGTCCAACAACCCCGCGTTGACCACCCTGACCTCCGCGCTGTCGGGCAAGCTGAACCCGAATGTCAACCTGGTCGAGACGCTGAACAACGGTCAGTACACGGTCTTCGCTCCGACCGACGCCGCATTCGGCAAGCTGCCGGCGCAGACGATCGACCAACTGAAGACGGATTCCAGGTTGCTGACCAGCATCCTGACCTACCACGTGGTGCCCGGCCAGCTGAGCCCGGCCAAGGTCGCCGGCTCGCACAAGACCGTTCAGGGCGCGAACGTCACCGTGACCGGGCAGGGCAACGGCCTGCGGGTCAACAACGCGGGCCTGGTCTGCGGCGGCGTACCGACCGCCAACGCGACGGTGTACATGATCGACACGGTGCTGCTGCCGCCGGCGTAACGGGCGCACTCAGTCCCGCTCGCCACACCGGCCTCCCCGGGAGTTAAGCGGTCTTGCAGCCGGCCGCTTGCGCCCGGCCAGGGGCTGGTGTGGCGATGCGCTAGCAGTCCACGGCGGGGACGGTCGGTCAGCGGTCGCTCACCTGTACGGCGGCCGAGAGCTCTACGTGCGAATAGGCGACTGAATGCGCGGGCGCGTCCATGTTGCCCAACACGAACGCAAGGGGGGCCGCCAAGCAGGCGCACCAACGGCACAGTGTTTCCATTGGGCCACACCGCCTTTCGCATCGGTTGCGGACGGATCGCGCCTTGTTCGGTTACCCCGCCGACTGCGGGAGCAAACGGAGATTCGCCGAAAAACGACAACCCCCGCACCGGCATCGTCGCTATGAGGCGGGCTAACAGCCGGCCGCTTCCGCGGCCGGGGCTGATGGGGCGGGTGTGGCGTTAGGCGATGACGTAGTCGCTGAGCGGGAACGTCGCCGCTTCCCGCACCGAGTTCAACGTCGACGTCGGCCGCAGCAGCGAGGCCTCGCCGCTGGGGCTGAAGTAGTACGACCGCGAGGTGGCGCAGTTGCCGGCGTAGAACACCGTGTTGTCCAGCCTCTTGGTCATCCGCTCCATGAACCGGTCGTTGGCCTCTTCGGTCACCTCGAAGGTCGTCGCACCGCGGCGCTTGACCTCGCCGAGCAGCCGGTCCATGTGGCGCATCTGGTATTCGATGGTGTGGAAGAAGGACAGCCCGGAGAAGGCGAACGGGCTGGCCAGGCTCAGGTAGTTCGGGAAGTAGGGCATCGAGACGCCCTGGTAGGCCTGGAAGCGGGTCTCTCGCCACCACTTGCCCAGGTTGCGGCCCTTGCGGCCGACCACCTCGATGGCCGGGAAGTTGGCCTCCCACAGGTCGAAACCGGTCGCCAGGACCAGGGTGTCGATGACGGTCTTGCGCCCGTCGGTGGTGACGATGCCGTCGGCCTCGATCCGCTCGATGGAGGTCGTCTCCAGGTGCACGTTCGGCTGGTTGAACGCGGGATAGAAGCCGTTGGAGAAGGTCGGCCGCTTGCAGCCCATGTCGTAGTCCGGGGTCAGCCTGGCCCGCAGTTCCTTATCGCGGATCCACCGGAACCGGTTGATCTTGGCCAGGTCGGAGGCGGAAATGTTGCCCCGCCCGCGGGTCTCCCGGAAGTGCAGCGCCCCGACGACCATGATGATCTCCAGGATCACGTCGGTGACCCATCGCAGGGCGCGCTGCGCGGCCGGAACTCGGGCGAATAGGCGCCGCACCCCGGGCGAGAAACCGAAGTCCACCTTGGGCAGCACGTGGGTCGCGGTGCGCTGGTAGACGGTCAACTCGCCGGCCTCCTTGGCCAGCTCCGGAATGACCTGGACGGCGGATGCGCCGGTCCCGATGACCGCGATCCGGCGGCCGCGGTAACTGTAGTCGTGGTCCCACGCGGTGGTGTGCACCACCTTGCCTTCGAAGCTGGCGACGCCCGGGATGTCCGGCATGCGCGGCTGGGAAAGGAAGCCCGTAGCCGTGATCAGGAATCGGGTGGTCAGCGTGTCGCCGGAGGCCAGCGCCACCCGCCAGACCGCCGCATCCTCGTCCCATTGGGCGCCCTCGACGGTGGTGTTGAACCGCATGTGGCGGCGCACGTCGTACTTGTCGGCGACGTCCGCGGCGTACTGCTTGACCTCTCCGCCTGGCGCGAACAGCCGCGACCACGTCGGGTTCGGCTCGAACCAGTAGGAGTAGGTGGTCGACGGGATGTCGACGGCGATGCCCGGGTAGTGGTTGACGTGCCAGGTGCCGCCCAGGTCATCCTCGCGGTCGAGGATGACGAAGTTGTCATACCCGAGGCGCTTGAGCTGGATCGCAGCACCGATGCCGCCGAAGCCGGCGCCGACGATGACGGCGTCCAAACGGTCCGTGTTCACAACCTCGCTCCGTGTTTCCCCGCCCCGTGCTCACTTAAATGAACTCTCATTACCCTTACGTAACTCTAATAAAGGAAGCCAGACGACGCACCCGTGTTTGCCAGCATGTGACCTTGCTGACATCGCAACCGGACCTCCCGGGGCGGGTCGCGCCGAACGACGTCCCACCCCCAAAGCCTCTGTCCCCGAGCTAAATCTGCGGTGTTACCGGTGGCCGAACCGGCCGTGGCCGTCCCTTGCGGCCGGCCCGGTAACGCGACGTCATCGCGCCGCGGCGGGCGCAAAATGGATTCATTTGGTGCGTCGACACGCGTCGCTCATCCGGCGCGGCGCGCCGCGCCTCGGTATACAGGAAGCGGCGAGTTATTTTTTACGATAGGGACAGTTTCGGGAGGCGTTCGTATGGGCAACACCGGCGGCATGATCGCACGTCACTTCATCCGTTCCCTTGCTCCGGCAGTGGTTGCGGCGTCGGGCCTCGGCGCGTCGGCCCTCGCCGGGTCCGTGATCCCCACCGCGTCCGCGCAGTGTCCGGACGTGCAGGTGGTGTTCGCCCGCGGCACCGGTGAAGCCCCCGGAGTCGGGCCCACCGGCCAGGCCTTCGT
>NZ_LZIX01000018.1:0-3435 GCF_001666955.1 Mycobacterium sp. E735
GTCGTCGGCTGGTGGCTCTACGACATCTTCTACATCACCCCGTTCCTCGCCATCCCCTACCTGCACACCGTCAACCGCGAGCTCTTCTCCGACTGAGATGCGCGAGCCGAATGTCCTTACGTCACTGAGGAGGTCCAAACGTGGCTTATGTGTGGGAGATCCTTCGCTACGTCGCGGCGTGGGGCGGCACCGGACTGATCATCTGGTTCTGGTATTGGCTCTTCTCCAACATCGGCACGTTTTGAGCGCTGGAGTGGACCGCCGGGACGCATGGGATTCGGCTGATGCCTGAAGACTCCCACGCAATGTCACTGGAGCGGAGTTGCTCGGTGACAGCCGTCGCGCTGAGCGAACGACGTCGCGAGGGCGTGCGGCTCGTCACGGGTGACCGGCGCCGCTTCGGGTTGAACGCGGCGCTGACGTTCGTTCACGTCCCCTACCCACCACTGTGCGATTGGACTCGCAGAGCCCTGACGTGCGGTGTGGCCCTGCAATGTTCACCGTCCAAAGAACGAATCACCCAATATCGGTTGAACGAGTTGTCTACTCGCGAAGTGCGCGCTCTCAGCGTTGTCGAAGCCGGTGTCGCCCTCGGCTGGATGGCCTCGCGCTGGCCGGGCCTGCTCCCCGATGCGCGACGACTGCTGCCGGACCTCCACACCGAATCGGGCGACATGAGCGCCCTGGAAATGCTCAACCGGGCGATCGCGTTGGCCGCCACGGGTCAGACATTGGCGGTCCATCCGCTGCTGGGCACGTTGCCGCTGGCCTTCACGGCGCCGCGAGGCTTGGCCGACAGGTTGCGGCGCAGCTTTGGCAGGATGCCCTGGACGACAACGCAAAACCGACTGCCGCGACCGTACTCGGTTCCCGTCGGCGGCGACGGCGGTGTCCGTAATCCCAATCTGCCGCCGCCGAGCCGGCCGCAGGACAACGATCTCGACGTGACCCCGGAGCATCGGCCCGGGATCCCCTACCCGGAATGGAACATGTGGACCCAGCGGTTCGTGCGCGACCACGTCGCGGTGATCGAGCGTGCGGATGCCCGGCGCGCAGGCGGTCCGGCGGCGGTGGCCGTCGACGTCCGCAAGTGGTTCGAAGAACACACCCATCGGGGGATGGCGAACCGCCTCGAAGACGGCGCCGACCTCGACGTCGACCAATACGTCAGCCACTACATCGACCTGACCACCGGCGAGGCCAAGGAACCGAGGATCTTCCGCGAGTTGCTGCCCGTCGGCCGCGACGTCACCACGGCGGTGCTGCTCGACGGCAGTTCGTCGCTGGGGGTGCACGGCGGGCGAATCTTTCAACTCGAACTGGCTTGCGCCGACGCGCTTTCGCGCGCGATGACCCTGGCGCGAGAGCGCCACGGCATCTTCGCTTTCACCGGCAATACCCGCCATCGCGTCGAAGTCCACTGCCTGAAGGGCTTCGAGGAGCGGCGGCTGGTGGCTCCCAGCGGGCTCGGCCTGTCCACCCGGGGGTACACCAGGCTCGGTGCGCCACTGCGCCATTTGACCAGCCGGCTGCTCGCGCAGGCATCCGAACGGCGGCTGCTGATCGTCATCGGCGACGGTCTGCTCTCCGATGAAGGCTACGAGGGGCGCTACGCCTGGGCGGATGCCGCGCACGCCGTCGAGGAGGGCAACGATGCGGGGGTGTCGATGTACTACGTCGGCGTGGGCCCGACGCGTGTCGATCCCCTACCGGAGGTGTTCGGGCCGCGACGGTCCCAACGGATCCGACGCGTAGAGGAGCTTCCTCGGGTGTTGGCTCATGTCCATCGCGAACTGGTGGCCGCATGAGTGCCGCCACCGATACCTATTTCGCACACGGCAACGAAGTCCAGCTGTTCGAGCGGGCCTACCGCCAGCGCCTGCCGGTGATGCTCACGGGCCCAACCGGATGCGGCAAGACGCGTTTCGTCGAACACATGGGCCTGCTCTTGCAGCGGCCCGTCGTCACCATCAGTTGCCACGACGATCTCACCAGCTCCGATCTCGTCGGCCGCTTCATGGTGACCGGCGGCGACGTGGTCTGGACCGATGGCCCGCTGACCCGGGCCGTCAAGGCCGGCGCGATCTGCTATCTCGACGAAGTCGTCGAAGCTCGCCACGATTCGCTGGCCATCCTGCATTCGCTCACCGATCACCGGCGATCGCTGTACCTGGATCGGGCGGGTGAGGTCGTGACGGCGCCGGACACCTTCATGCTGGTGTGTTCGTACAACCCGGCGTATCGCAGCTCGCTGAAGGAGCTGAAGCCGTCCTTCCGGCAGCGATTCGTCACACTCGCGATGAGCTACCTGCCGCCCGAGCGCGAAGCCGAGGTGATCGTCGCCGAAGCCGGAATCCCCATCGCCGCCGCGCGTCGACTGGTCGGGTGCGCTGTTGCGATCCGCACCGCCGACGACGCCTTCCACTTCGAGCCGCCTTCGACCAGGGTGCTGGTCACCGCCGCGCACCTGATCGCCGCCGGGGCAAGCGAATTGGATGCGGCGGAGGCCTGCATCCTCGCGCCGCTGAGTCTCGATGGCGCGGTCACCGACGGCCTACGTGAAGTCGCGGTGGCCAGCCTGGCCACCACCGACGCCCCGAGTGCACGCCCTTAGGAGAGGAGCTGACGGCATGGACCAACAGGAGAGGAAGCGCAAGAGGGCGCTGATTGTCTTCCAGCTGTTCATCTACGGCTATTTGCTGGCAATGTTCGGCATCCAGCTCTACATGTCCTTCGCCCGCGGGTGGTGGAACTTGTGAAACCTGTTGTCGCCCAACCGGCTGTCACGGTCAGCCTGGACGATCACCACGACGCGTCCCGCCACGCGCAGCGCCGCGCGGACAAGTGGATGATCGTCGGCGCCGCCTTGATGGGCATGTGGGCGCCGGGTTTGATCGGATTCCCCATCTTCATGCGCGGCGTATGGCTGCAGCGCCAGGCGCTGCGCGCCGGCTTGTCGGTCCGGCCCATGATCGTGACGCTGATCGGGTATCTGGTCCTGATCGACGGGATGCTCAACAGTCTCGGCTGGGCCCTCGACCTGGTCGCCAACCACACCTTGATCAACCGGGTGCTGATGGTCGGCTGGGGCAACATGTTCGACGCGGGCTACTTCTGGCATTACAACGAGCTCTGGGTCGGCGGCGCCGCGGGGCCCGGCGAGAAGGCCTATGTCGCCGGGTTGATCCTCACGGTGTTCTCCATGCGGGTGGCCGCGGCGATCGGGTTTCTCCAGATGAAGCGGTGGGGTCACCAGTGGATGGTGGTTACCTGCTGGATGGGCGTGGTGATCTGGTCCGCCTACGTGTTCAACATGACCATGTTCGCCGACGTGCGCTACGCCGGCGTCGTATTCCCCGTCGTCGGCTGGTGGCTCTACGACATCTTCTACATCACCCCGTTCCTCGCCATCCCCTACCTGCACACCGTCAACCG
>NZ_LZIX01000019.1:0-11274 GCF_001666955.1 Mycobacterium sp. E735
CATGGACAAGCCGCTGCAACGGTATTGGCGCGACGTCCATGTCGGCCAGCTGCACGCCATCCACATGCCTGGAACCACCTACCACGCGTCGGCACTGAGTTCGCTGGGCGTCGACCCGCAGGGTCCACTCCGGGCGATGATTTAACTGGGCCGAGACAGCCAGAGGAGGCGCGTCACGTTGACCGACCTGAAAAGCCTGGGCTACATCACCATCTAGACGAACGACATCGACTACATCAAGTCCCAGCCCGCCTATGACGGACGGCCGTTCGAGGTGATGCACGGGCTGAGCACCAACCGGGTCGGGGAAGGACACGTCGCACGCGACGATCCGAATGGGCGCCCGGGGATGAGCGCCGGCGCCGTGCCCATCCCCGCCCTCAGCGGTGTCGACGAATCCCTCGATTACGCACAATGGGTGATCGAGGAGATCAAGCCCAAAGTGCCGTAACCGATTACCTGATCGTCAGCCCCCGCCTGCGCACCCACAACAGCGCGGCGGCCGTGCCGAAGAGCCACATGGCCACGGCGATCGCCAGGTGCACGAAGCTCTTGGTGTCGCGCCCGAACACCGGCCAGATCATCGCGGGCACCTTCGTCCAAAGCACCTTGTGCTCAACCCCGTTCATCGGGTCGGCGACGTAGTACAACGCGTACGGCAGGGTCAGGACCGCCAGCCAGCTGCGGGTGCGGCGCCGATCGCCCCGCTGGCGCCAGCGCCGGATCAGCGGCTCGACGCTGACCGGATGCAGCACCGAAATCAGGTTGCCCACCCCGAGCCAGGACACGATGGGCACGGCGACGGTGGGGATCGTGATCCCCAGCCGCCCCGGCGTTTCCAACCACAGCGTCAACACCATGGCCGCCAGCAGGGTCGGCAGCCCGACGATGGCAAGCAGGGCGAGGTTCTTGATCAGCAGGATCCGCCAGAACGGCACGCCGGCGGACAGGCCCGCCAGCACGCGGTAGTGGTCGGCGCCGAACAGATTGGTGGTGGTCACGTCGGCCAGCACCCACGACGAGAAGTACGTGCCCACCAGGATCACCCAGTCGGTGTGATGGCGGCCGACGGTCAGCGGCTGCACCAGCAGCCAGGCCGCGGCGAAGATCACGTTGGCGACCACGCCCATCAGCCAGGTGCGGGGCGCGGTGAACGCCCACCGGATCTCCGCGGCCACCGCCGCGGCCAGGCCCGGCTTCTCGAAGTCCGTGGCGGCCCGCCGGGCGGAGTCCGGGCGGGGGGCCGACGCGCGCACGGCGGCGTGCAGGACGGCACGCGCGCGGGGGTGCATCGACCGCTGCGGTTCCGCGCGGCGGTCGATGCGATCGCTGTGGGGCGAGGCGACCAAGGAACGTGCTCCCGGCAATCGATTGGTCAGGGGACGGACCCGAATTCCATCCCAGGCAGGATAGCGACATGAACCGCAAGCGTGTCGTCATTGCCGGCCTCGGAGATGCGGGTGTGTTGGCCGCGATCCGGCTGTCCGCGCACGCCGACGTCGTCGGCATTTCCGTCAAGCCCGCGCTGGTCAGCGGTCAGGAACTCGGCGTCCGGCTCTCCCGTCCGGACGATTGGGCGCGCGACTACTGGATTCCGTTCGACAGGTTCCGGCGCCTGGACCGGGTGCGCACGGTGCAGGCCCGGCTGACCGGCCTGGACCTGGACGGCCGCGCCGTGCTGGGCAAAGGGGCCGACGGCACGACACTCGCCGAGGAATTCGACGCGCTGATCATCTCGACCGGGGTCAGCAACGGCTTCTGGCGCCGGCCGACGCTGCAGTCGGCCGCCGAGGTCGGCGCGGAGCTGCGCGCGGCACACGGCCGGCTGGCCGCCGCCGATTCGGTCGTCGTCGTGGGCGGCGGCGCGGCGGCGGTCAGCAGCGCGCTGAACCTGGCCACCACCTGGCCCGGGAAGCGGGTCGACCTGTACTTTCCCGGCCCGCGCGCTTTGACCGAATACCACCCCCGAAGTTGGGACCGGATACGGCGCCGGCTCACCGGCCTGGGCGTGGGCATCCACCCGGGCCACCGCGCCGTGCTGCCCGACGACTTCGCGGGCGAGGAGATCACCGGCGAGCCGGTGCACTGGAGCACCGGGCAAGCCCCGGTCCCAGCCGACGCCGTGCTGTGGGCGATCGGGCGGGTGCGGCCCAATACCGATTGGCTGCCCGCGGAGCTGCTCGACGAGCGCGGGTTCGTTCGGGTGACGCCGGAGCTGCGGGTGCCCGGACAGCGTGGCGTCTTCGCGGTGGGCGACGTCGCGGCAACCGACCCGCTGCGCAGCTCTGCCCGTAACCGCGGTGATGCGCTGGTGGCCCGCAACGTGCGCGCCGAGCTCAGCGGCGGCCGGTTGCGGACCTACCGGGCGCCGACGCGGCGGTGGGGATCGCTGGTGGGCGTCCAGCCCGACGGGCTGGAGGTCTTCCTGCCCACCGGCCACGCGTTCCGATTCCCGACGTGGTCGGTCGAGCGCGTGGTGATGCCGTGGATCGTGCGGTGGGGCATGTATCGCGGTGTGCGGGAGAACAATCCGCTGGGCTAGGGAGCGTCAGGCGCTGTTGAGCAGCAGCATGAGCCCGTAATCCATGTGGATCTGCTGGTGGCAGTGCAGCAGCGACAGCCCGGGCTGATCGGCGACGAAGTCGACGTCCATGCTCTGGTAGCCGCCCAGCATCGCGACGTCCTTGCGCACGCCGGCCGTCGGCGTGCCGGCGAAGTGGGTGATTTCGAACGTGTGCCGGTGCAGGTGCATCGGGTGCAGGTCGTCGCTGGCATTGCGGAAGCGCAGCCGGTAACGCTTGTCGCGCTGCACATTGAGCACCGGTTGGTTGGTGTCCATCGAAAAGGGCGTGCCGTTGAAGGTCCAGACGTTGAACCCGTTGTCGGCGGCATTGCGCTTCTCGATCAACAGCTCGATGGTGTGATCGGGCGGCGGGACGGGCGCGGGGCGCGCGAACAGCCGGTAGTCCCATGTGAACGCCTGCGGCGCGGTCCACTGCGGATCCCCGCCGCGGCCGGCGTATTCGACGACCGTCCCCATGCCGTGGCCGCGGTCGTCGTCGGACAGGTCACCCAGCACCCAGACGCCCGGGTTATTCATGGTGACCACCGCCGAAATGCGTTCGGCCGCACCGAGCCAGAGCACCGGCACCGGCGCGGGGTTGGGCACCGGGTTGCCGTCCAGCGCGACCACGTCGAAGGTGTGCCCGGGCAAGGCCAGGCTGCGCGATTCGGTGGCGCTGCCGTTCAGCACGTGCAGCAGTACCCTGTCGCCGGTTCGCACGCGGATCGGATCGCCGTGACCGAGCATGCGGCCGTTCACGGCGAACGCCCCGTAACTGACTTCGAAGCCGCGCGGGTCACCGTGGTCGAGCGACGCCTTCATCGCCGATTCGCCGCGCTCTTTGAGATCCGGCTCCTGTTCGCCGGCGAGGAATTCACTGGCCATGTCGCCGCCGCGGCTCAACGACGGCTCGAACTCCTTGAGCGTCAGGAAGATTTCCTGGTCGTAGGCGCCCGCGTCCTGCCTTGGCTCGATGTAGACGGGACCGACCAGTCCGCTGTACTGGCCGCGGGACAGGTCGGAGCGCGGCACCACGTGCGTGTGGTAGAAGCGGAACCCCGCCGGCCCGGGAACGAAGGACACCCGTCGCATGCCGTGGGCGGGCACGTAGGGGGTGCCCTCCTCGGCCGCGCCGTCGACGTCGACGCCCAGCCGCTGACCGTGCCAGTGCAACTGCTCGGGGGAATCGGTGTCGTTGAACACGTCCACCACCGCCCGCCGGCCCTCCTTGAACCGCAGCAGGGGGCCGGGGAACTGCCCGTTGTACGTCAGCGTCGACACGATGTGGCCCGGCGCCAGTTCGACTGCGCCCCTGCCGATTCGCAGCGTGTAGTCGGCTTCGCCGCCGGGCGGCGCGGGGTGCTCGCACGCGGCACCACTTGCGGCAAGCGCGGCCACGCCGCCCCATTTGAAGAAGTCACGCCGATCCAGGGGCACGTCATCGCCCCCGCGGGTAGGCAGCAAGGACGGGCAGGAGGAAATCGATGCGGTCGTCCAATTCACTTGCCAGCCAACCGAATTCGGGATAACCCGCGCCCGACGGGTCGGGCACGCTCCAGTGCAACGTGGTGGTCACGCCGTGCTCGCGCGCGTACTCGCGCACCTTGTCGCACAGCGTGATCACGCAGTCGAAACGGCGCCGCGCCACCGCGGTCAAGGGCTGCGGCCGCTGCGCGCCGAGGTCGATCCCGTACCGGTCACGCATGATCCGTATCGCGTTGCGGTGCAGGTGCGGTTTGGGATGGCTGCCAGCGCTGGCGGCCCGGATGCGGCCGCGGCCCCGCCGCCGAAGCAACGCCTCGGCCATGGGCGAGCGCGCGCTGTTGCCCGAACACAAGAACAGCACCGAGCGCACCGGCGGTTTCGCGGCGGGCGCGGGCGCCAGCGCCGGGTGCAGCGCCGTCGCCGCCTCGCGGAACGCCCCGGCGCACCCCGTCAGGTTCAGCCGGTAATAGGTGTCGCGACCATCGAAACTGCTGCGCCGCGCGTCGACGAGGCCGGCCGAGCGCAGCAGCCGCAGGTGATACGAGATCAGGTTCTGGGGCTCGTCAACGGCGTCAGCCAATTCCCGCACCCGGAGGTCGCCGCCCGCCAGTTCGGTCAGCAGCGCCCAGCGCACCGGGTGCGAGGCCATCTGCATCAGCGACGGAACCGCCGTCCTGCCTGCCGCCACGTCGCAGACAATACATCAAACCCATTTGATAGGTTTGCCGCTGCGCAGCGGTGAGGAGACCGAATGGCCGACAGCAACACCGACGAGCTTCGTCGAAGCCTGGGCTTGTTCGACGCGGTGACGATCGGACTGGGGTCGATGATCGGGGCCGGGATCTTCGCTGCGCTCGGCCCGGCGGCGCGCGCCGCGGGTTCCGGGCTGCTGCTGGGCCTGGCGGTTGCCGCGGTGGTGGCCTACTGCAACGCGACCTCGTCCGCGCGCCTCGCCGCGCGCTACCCCGCCTCCGGCGGCACCTACGTGTACGGCCGCGAGCGGCTGGGCGAATTCTGGGGATACCTCGCGGGGTGGGGCTTCGTCGTCGGCAAGACCGCCTCGTGCGCCGCGATGGCCCTGACCATCGGCGCCTACGCGTGGCCGTCGCACGCCCACCCGGTGGCCGTCGCCGCGGTGGTCGGACTGACCGCGGTGAACTACGCCGGCGTGCAGAAGTCGGCCTGGCTCACCCGCGCCATCGTCGCGCTCGTGCTGGCCGTGCTGGCGGCGGTGGTCGTGGCCGCGTTCTCCTCGGGAACGGCCGTCGCCGACCACCTCCGACCGGCGGGCGCCGGCATCGGCGGGGTCATCCAGGCCGCGGGGCTGTTGTTCTTCGCCTTCGCCGGCTACGCGCGCATCGCCACTCTGGGCGAGGAGGTGCGCGACCCGGCACGCACCATCCCGCGCGCGATACCCGTCGCGCTCGCCATCGCGCTGGCCGTCTACGCCCTGGTGGCGGTGGCCGCGCTCGGGGTGCTGGGGCCGCAGCGCCTCGGCCGAGCGACGGCGCCGCTGGTCGACACCGTGCGGGCGGCCGGCGCGGGCTGGCTCGTTCCCGTCGTGCAGGTGGGCGCGGCCGTCGCCGCGCTGGGCTCGCTCCTGGCGCTGATCCTGGGCGTCTCGCGCACCACGCTGGCGATGGCCCGAGACCGCCACCTGCCCCACGCGCTGACCGCCGTGCACCCGCGGTTCGGTGTCCCCCACCGGGCGGAACTGCTGATCGGCGTCGTGGTGGCGATCCTGGCCGCCACCGCCGATCTGCGCGACGCGATAGGTTTCTCCTCCTTCGCCGTGCTGATCTACTACGCCGTGGCCAACGCGTCGGCGTTCACCCTGGGGCGCGACGAGGGCCGCCCCCACCGGGTGATCCCGATCACCGGGCTCATCGGATGCGTGCTCCTCGCGTTCGCGATGCCCCTGTCGTCGGTCCTGTCCGGCCTGGCGGTGCTGGCCATCGGCGTCGCCGCCTACGCGATCCGGCGGGCCCGCGCGAAATAGGGGTGGCGCGCTGATTCGATAAATGCTTATATAGAAGAATGTCGAAACAGCAGGCATGCTGCCCCACCCTGGGGACGGCCGCCATGGCCGAGTCCCACGCGTCGGAACTGGCGGCGATGTTCAAGGCGCTGGGCGACCCGGTGCGCCTGAGGTTGTTGAGCCTGATCGCCAGCAGCCCCGGCGGCGAGGCCTGCGTCTGCGAGATCTCGGCGACCTTCGACCTGTCGCAGCCGACCATCTCCCATCACCTCAAACTGTTGCGCTCCGCCGGCCTGGTGGACTGCGAGCGGCGCGGCACCTGGGTGTACTACTGGGCGATTCCCGCAGCGCTACAAAAACTTTCGTCGGTGCTGCAGCCGTGACGGGCACGCACACGTCGGCCCCCAGCGCGGCCGCGACCCGCCTCCCCACCATGGACCGGTTCCTGCCGGTCTGGATCGGCGCGGCAATGGCGGCCGGCCTGGCGCTCGGCCGAATCGTTCCGGGCCTGGGCTCGGCCCTGGGCGCCGTTGCCATTCAAGGTGTTTCACTGCCGATCGCGGCCGGCCTGCTGGTCATGATGTACCCGGTGCTGGCCAAGGTCCGCTACGACCGGCTCGACGAGGTCACCGCCGACCGCAAGCTGATGGTCACCTCCGTGTTGCTCAATTGGGTGGTCGGGCCGGCGGTGATGTTCGCGTTGGCGTGGTCGCTGCTGCCGGACCTGCCGGAGTACCGCACGGGCCTGATCATCGTCGGCCTGGCGCGCTGCATCGCGATGGTCATCATCTGGAACGACCTCGCCTGCGGGGACCGTGAGGCAGCGGCCGTGCTGGTCGCCCTGAATTCGCTGTTCCAGGTGGTCATGTTCGCCGCGCTGGGCTGGTTCTACCTGTCGGTGTTGCCCGGGTGGTTGGGCCTGCCCCAAACCGGGATCAGCGTCTCGCCATGGCAGATCGCCAAAGCGGTGCTCGTCTTCCTCGGGATCCCGCTGCTGGCCGGATACTCCTCGCGCCGGCTCGGCGAACGGTTCCGGGGCCGACACTGGTACGAGACGCGGTTCCTCCCCCGCGTCGGACCGTGGGCCCTCTACGGGCTGCTGTTCACCATCGTGATTCTCTTTGCCCTGCAAGGCCATCAGATCACCTCCCGCCCGTGGGACGTGGCCCGGATCGCGATCCCGCTGCTGGCGTACTTCGCGATCATGTGGGCGGGCGGGTATGCCCTGGGGCTCGCGCTGCGCCTCGGCTACGCCCGCACCGCCACGCTCGCGTTCACCGCGGCCGGCAACAACTTCGAGCTGGCCATCGCGGTGGCCGTCGCGACCTACGGCGTCACGTCCGGGCAGGCCCTCGCCGGGGTGGTCGGCCCCCTCATCGAGGTGCCGGTGCTGGTCGGCCTGGTCTACGTGTCCCTCGCCCTGCGTTCACGGGTTTTCGCCGATGAGCGCTAAGCCCAGCGTCCTGTTCGTCTGCGTGCACAACGCCGGACGCTCCCAGATGGCCGCCGGCCTGCTCAGCCGGCTGGCGCAGGGCCGCATCGAAGTCCGTTCCGCCGGAACGCAACCCGCCGACGAGGTCAACCCCGCCGCCGTCGCCGCCATGGCCGAGCTGGGCGTCGACGTGACCGCGGCCCGCCCGAAGGTCCTCACCGGCGCAGACGTTCAGACCAGTGACGTCGTGATCACCATGGGCTGCGGCGACACCTGCCCGTATTTCCCGGGAGTGTCCTACCGCGACTGGAAAGTGCCCGACCCCGCAGGCCAGCCGCTGGCCACCGTGCGCGCGATCCGCGACGACATCGCCCAGCGCGTCCGAGCGCTGATCGCCGAACTCCTGCCCACCGCAACGCCATAACGCGCACCGAAGAAAGGACACCCCATGTCTCGCGTGCAATTAGCCCTCAACGTCGATGATCTCGGCGAAGCGATCGCGTTCTACTCCAAGCTGTTCAACGCCGAACCGGCCAAGGTCAAACCCGGCTACGCCAATTTCGCGATCGCCGAACCCCCACTCAAACTGGTGCTGATCGAGAACCCCGGTCACGGCGGCAGCCTCAACCACCTCGGCGTGGAGGTCACGGACAGTGACACGGTGCACGCCGAGATCGCGCGCCTCGCCGAGCGCGGACTGGTCACCGAGGCGGAGCTCGACACCACCTGCTGCTTCGCCAACCAGGACAAAGTGTGGGTCACCGGGCCCGGCGGAGAACGCTGGGAGGTCTACACCGTCATCGCCGACTCCGACACCTTCGGACCCGGCGCCGACGAGGCCGAAGCCGCCTGCTGCCAGACCTAGCACCCACCGCACGGTTCCGGCGCGGGCCGAACGGGAAGACTGAGCGGATGGCCGACCCGGGAGAAGACGCGTTCGAAAAGCTGGTCGGGGTGCTGAACTACCCGATGTACGTGGTGACGACGCGCGCCGACGGCGTCGCGGCGGGCTGCCTGGTGGGCTTCGCGAGCCAGACCAGCATCCACCCGCCCCGCTTCCTGGTGGGCCTGTCCCGGAAGAACCACACGTTCCGGGTCGCCGCCAAGGCGACTCACCTGGCGGTGCACGTGTTCGACCACGACCACCTCGACGTCGTGGAGCTGTTCGGCAGCCAGACCGGCGACACCATCAACAAGTTCGACCGCTGCTCGTGGCACAGCGGCCCGGCGCGGCTGCCCATCCTCGACGACGCGGCCGCCTGGTTCGCCGGCGAGATTCTCGACCGGTTCTCCCTGGGCGACCACGTCGGTCATCTGCTCGCGCCGGTGGACGGCCGCCCGCCGCAGGAGCTGGAGAGCTGGGTGTCCTTCGGGGACGTCCAGCATCTGGAACCCGGCCACGAGGCGTAGCCGTGGCTCCCCGCGTGGGCACCGTCGCCGACATCACGGAGCTCGCATCGTTCTACGCCGACCCCCCGCAGGGCGTGCGGGTCAACATGATCTTCAGCGCCGACGGCGCCGCAGCGTTCGGCGGCCGGGCCGGGCCGCTGTCGTGCCCCACCGATCAGCGGCTCCTGAAGATCCTGCGGGGCCTCGCCGACGTGGTTTTGGTGGGCGCAGGCACCGCCCGCGCCGAGAACTACGGCCCGGTGCGGCTCACGGACGGGGGCCCGGCCGCACCGCCACCGATCGCGGTGGTCAGCCGCAGCGGCCGGCTGCCGGCCAGGCTGCTCGGCGACCCCGCTCAGCCACCGATCGTGGTGACGTGCGCGCGGGCGGCGGCGCGCGAGGACCCCGGCGACGGGCGGCGGGTCGTGGTGGCGGGCGAGGACTCCGTCGACGTGGCGCGCGCGGTCGCGCTGCTGCGCGAACGAGGCATGCACCGAATCCTGTGCGAGGGCGGCCCGACCCTGCTCGACGAGTTGGTGGAGGCCGACGCCGTCGATGAGATCTGCGTGACTTTGGCCCCCAAACTCGCCGCGAGCCAGCCGGTGGGCCGCCGCCCGACCGCGTCGCCGCTGCCCGCACCGGTGACTCTGCGCCTCGAACACGCGCTGGTTTGCGACGGTTACGTGTTCTTGCGATATCGCCGCTGATTCCGCTCGACATGCAGCCGGGGAAAGCCCTTCCTATGATGGAAATGCCCGGTTTGACGCCCATATCGAATCGCCTGCGCGGCATGGTTTTCAGATCCTCGCCGTCCACTTTCTCGAGCCATACACCAGGAGGACTATCGGCCAGGTGAGCAGCTCAAACGACGACCATGACTACCGCAATCTCGCGGTGAACCGGCTGCGGCCCAGCGAACTTCAGTGGGCGCTGAACCACGACGCCGTGCACGGTATCGCCTACGCATTCAAGAATCCCGTCGCCGTCGCCGAATCCATCGACGACCCGGACGACGACCGAATGACCTACCTGATCCGCGTCAAGCGCGACGACCTGGCCAACGCCTTCGGCAAGATCAACGACTGGATCACCGAAAACCCCGGCCCCGCCGGGATGCAGGCCTTCGGATTCGTCCGCGCGCTGTCCCGCGAAGGGTTGACTGAACGCGCCGGCGGTGAGGACGAACTCCGTTAATCCCGGCGTCCCGATCGGCTGGCTTTCGCTATTCGCCGTGCCCGGCGGACCGTGAAACCTTAGCCTTATGCCTGCGCACGGTCGGTGACTGAGGAGTCGGGATGGGTGACACCACCGCGGATTCGCGGGAGGGTTCGCAGTTCGGGCCATATCTGCTGCGGCGGCTGATCGGTCGCGGCGGCATGGGTGATGTCTACGAGGCCGAGGACACGGTCCGGGAGCGCACGGTCGCCCTGAAGCTGATGTCGCAGACACTGTCCAACGACCCCGTTTTCCGCTCCCGCATGCAGCGCGAGGCCCGCACCGCGGGCCGGTTGCAGGAACCGCACGTCGTGCCGATCCACGACTTCGGCGAGATCGAAGGTCAGCTCTACGTCGACATGCGCCTGATCGACGGCAAGGACCTGGCCGGCATGCTGAGCCGGTACGGGCCGCTGTCCCCGCCGCGGGCGGTGGCGATCGTCCGCCAGATCGGCTCGGCGCTCGACGCCGCCCACGCGGCCGGGGTCCTGCATCGCGACGTGAAACCGGAGAACATCCTGGTGAGCGGCGATGATTTCGCCTACCTCGTCGACTTCGGCATCGCCAGCGCCACCGCCGACGAGAAGCTGACCCAGATCGGCACCACGGTGGGCACGGTGAAGTACATGGCCCCGGAGCGATTCAGCGACTCCGACGTCACCCACCGCGCCGACATCTACGCCTTGGCCTGCGTCTTGTACGAGTGCCTGACCGGATCCCCGCCGTACACCGGCGACCAGATCAGCGTGATGGGCGCCCACCTGCACCAGGCGATCCCGAAGCCCAGCGCGGCGCGGCCAGGCATCCCGGCCGCCTTCGACGGGGTGATCGCCCGCGGCATGGCCAAGGATCCCGCGGACCGCTACGCCACCTGCGGTGACCTCTCGGCGGCCGCGTATGCGGCCCTCGCCGAACCCGACCAGGACCGGGCCACCGACATCCTGCAACGCAGCCAGGTGGCGCGGATGCCTGCCGCCTTCGCCAGCCAGCAGTCCGCCGGGATCGCCCAGGCCACCCCCGCGCACGCCCCCTCGTCCGGCCCGATGTGGGCGCCGACACCTCCCGGCGGCCCGACGCCCCAGCCGACGGGATGGGGAGGCGCCCCCACCTGGGGCCCGAGCACCGCGGGCGTCGCGCCGCCCTGGGGGCAACCGCCGCGGCCGAGCAGGAAGCCCTGGCTGTGGGTGGGCGTCGCGGCCACCGCCCTGGTGG
>NZ_LZIX01000020.1:0-39678 GCF_001666955.1 Mycobacterium sp. E735
TGCCGCTGTCCTTCGAAGCGTCGGAGGCCCAAACCGTCTCGGCGACACTGGGATTGACCTCGTTGCGGGCGGGGCTGGGCGGCGGCGGGTCCAGCGGATACGGCCGTGGCTGGGCCGGCGGCCGTCCACCCTGCGGTGCGGGTTGCGCCGGTGCGGGCTGGCCGGGCGGCGCCTGCCCCGGCGGCGGGGCGAGGCCCGGGGGCGGCGCCTGCCCCGGCGCAGGCTGGCCCGGCGGCGGCGCCTGCCCGGGCGGGGGCGCCTGCGGCGCGGGCTTGGGCTGGAGCTCCTGCGCCGGCATCGAGTTCAGCACCGGGCGGATGTAGAGACGAGCGGTCTGCCCCAGGTTGCGGGCCTCGTTGCCGTCGTTGCCGGGCACGGTGATCACCAGGTTGTCGCCGTCGACCACGACCTCCGAACCGGAGACGCCCAGCCCCGCCCCGCCGCCCGCGCCCGCGGGGAACGCGCCACCGGCCGACGTGCCGCCGGCCGAGCAGCCCGCGCCCCCGGACCCGCGCAAGGAGCTCGCCGATCGCATCGCCGATGAGAAGAAGTGGCGGCAGAGCACCCGCCAGGGCGTCCAGTTCCTGGCGCTGCAATTCCAGGCGACCCGTTGCGACAAAGAGGACATCCTCGCCGGCAACGACGACCCGAACCTGCCCCTGGTGACCTGCTCGACCGACCACAAGGTGGCGTACCTGCTGGCGCCGTCGATCATCAGCGGCGACCAGATTCAGGACGCCACCTCGGGGATGAACCAGCGCGGCATCGGCTACGTGGTGGACGTGCAGTTCAAGCCGGCGGCCGCCAACACCTGGGCCGACTTCACCGCCGCCCACATCGGCACCCAGACCGCCTTCACGCTGGATTCCCAGGTCGTCAGCGCGCCGATGATCCAGGAAGCCATCCCCGGCGGCCGGACGCAGATCACCGGCGGCGACCCGCCGTTCACGGCCGCGACCGCCAAGCAGCTGGCCAACGTCCTCAAGTACGGCTCGCTGCCGCTGTCCTTCGAAGCGTCGGAGGCCCAAACCGTCTCGGCGACACTGGGATTGACCTCGTTGCGGGCGGGGCTGATCGCGGGTGCCATCGGGCTGGTCCTGGTGTTGCTGTATTCGCTGCTGTACTACCGGGTGCTGGGCCTGCTGACGGCCCTGTCGTTGATCGCTTCCGGCGCAATGGTTTTCGCGATACTGGTGATCCTGGGCCGGCAGATCAACTACACCTTGGACCTCGCCGGTATCGCCGGTCTGATCATCGGTATCGGCACGACGGCGGACTCGTTCGTGGTGTTCTTCGAGCGCATCAAAGACGAGATCCGCGAGGGCCGATCGTTTCGGTCGGCGGTGCCCCGGGGTTGGGTGCGGGCCCGCAAGACGATCGTGTCGGGCAACGCCGTCACGTTCCTGGCCGCCGCGGTGCTGTACGCCCTGGCGATCGGCCAGGTGAGGGGATTCGCCTTCACGTTGGGGCTCACCACGATCCTCGACGTCGTGGTGGTGTTCCTGGTCACCTGGCCGATGATCTACCTGGCGTCCAAGTCGCCGACGTTGGCCAAACCGGCATACAACGGCCTGGGGGCCGTTCAGCAGGTCGCCCGCGAACGCCGGGCTTCGTCGCAAGTGAAGACGGGACGGGGATAGCCCATGAGTGCCTCCAAGGCATCCAAGGACGCGACCGAGATCACCGAGTCCACCGGCGACGCCGCGCAATTGACCGACGGCGGCGCCGGCGAGCCGCGGCACGGCTTCATCTCGCGGCTTTACACCGGCACCGGCGCGTTCGAGGTGATCGGCCGCCGCCGCCTCTGGTACGGGATCAGCGGGGCGATCGTCGCGGTGGCGATACTGTCGATCCTGTTGCGGGGCTTCACCTTCGGCATCGATTTCAAGGGTGGCACCACGGTGTCCTTCCCGCGCGGCACCGTCCAGACGTCGCAGGTGTCCGACGTCTTCAGGAAAACCATCGGCCGGGATCCGGAGTCGGTGGTGATCGTCGGCAACGGCGGGTCCGCGACCGTGCAGATCCGCTCCGAAACGCTGACCAACGACCAGACGGCCAAGCTGCGCAACGCCCTGTTCGATGCCTTCCAGCCCAAGGGCGCGGACGGTAAGCCCAGCAAGCAGGCCATCAGCGACGCGGCAGTGTCGGAGACCTGGGGTGACCAGATCACCAACAAGGCGCTGATCGCGCTGGTGGTGTTCCTGGCGTTGGTCAGCCTGTACATCACGGTCCGATACGAGCGGTACATGGCCGTCTCCGCGCTGACGACGATGGTTTTCGACCTGACCGTCACCGCGGGGGTGTACTCGCTGGTCGGTTTCGAAGTCACCCCGGCCACCGTCATCGGCCTGCTGACGATCCTCGGTTTCTCCCTCTACGACACCGTCATCGTGTTCGACAAGGTCGAGGAGAACACCCACGGCTTCCAGCACACCACCCGCCGCACGTTCGCCGAGCAGGCCAACCTGGCGATCAACCAGACATTCATGCGCTCGATCAACACCAGCCTGATCGGTGTGCTGCCGGTGCTGGCGCTGATGGTGGTGGCGGTGTGGCTGTTGGGCGTCGGCACGCTCAAGGACCTGGCGCTGGTCCAGCTGGTCGGCATCATCGTCGGCACCTACTCGTCGATCTTCTTCGCCACCCCGCTGCTGGTCACACTGCGCGAGCGCACGGAGCTGGTGCGCACGCACACCCGCCGCGTCACGCGCCGCCGCAAGGGCGGCGCCGAACCCGCGGAGGAGACCAAGGCCGCGGAGGAGCCGAAGGCCGCCGAGGACGACTCGGCGTCGACGGCGAGCACCGCGTCCGCGCCGTCCGACAAGCCCGCACCGAGCAAGCCGGCGCCGGGCGCGCGCCCGGCGCGCCCGACCGGGACCCGGCGTCCGAGCGGCAAGCGAAACGCCGGCCGGCGGTAGTCGCCATGGCCGCCAGGTATCGCCTCGCTTGGGGCGCTATCGGTTTGGCCGCAATGCTCGTCGCGGCCGTCACGCTGGCCGCGTGCTCGGGCAGCGCCGCCTCCCAGATCGACTACGTGGTCGACGGGCGGCTGGTCACCTACAACACCAACACCGTCGTCGGCGCGGCGTCCGCAGGCGCGCAGGCCTTCGCCCGCACGCTCGCCGGCTTCAGCTACCACGGCCCGGACGGGCAGACCGTCGCCGACCGTGACTTCGGCACGGTGTCGGTGGTGGGCGGCTCGCCGTTGGTTCTCGACTACCAGATCGCCGACAACGCGGTGTACTCCGACGGCAAGCCGGTCACCTGCGACGACCTGGTGCTGGCGTGGGCCGCCCAGTCCGGCCGGTACCCGGACTTCAACGCCGCCACCCAGGCTGGCTACCTCGACATCGCCAACGTCGAGTGCCTGCCCGGGCAGAAGAAGGCCCGGGTGTCGTTCATCCCGGACCGCGGCGTCGTCGACTACAACCAGCTGTTCACCGCCACCACGCTGATGCCGTCGCACGTCATCGCCGACCAGCTGCACATCGACGTGACCGCCGCGCTGCTGAGCAACAACACCCAGCTGGTCCAGCAGATCGCCAGGCTGTGGAACACCATCTGGGACCTCAAGCCCGGGCTGGACCTCAAGAACTTCCCGTCGTCGGGCCCGTACAAGATCGAACGCGTCCTGGACGGCGGCGCGGTGGTGCTCGTCGCCAACGACCGCTGGTGGGGTCCCAAGGCCATCACCAAGCGCATCACCGTGTGGCCGCAGGGCCCCGACATCCAGGACCGTGTCAACAACCGCAGCGTCGACGTCGTCGACGTGGCGGCGGGCTCGTCGGGAACGCTGACAACCCCGGACAACTACGTTCGCGCCGATTCGCCGTCGGCCGGCATCGAGCAACTGATCTTCGCCCCGCAGGGTCCGCTCTCGCAGCCCAAGGCCCGGCGCGCGCTCGCGCTGTGCACGCCCCGCGACACCCTCGCACGCGACGCGGGGGTGCCGATCGCCAATTCGCGCCTCAACCCCGCCGCCGACGACCCCGCCACTGCCGGCGACGGCGCCGCCGAGGCCGCCCAGTTCGCCAAGGCCGACCCCGCCGCCGCCCGCGCCGCGCTCGGCGGCGCGCCGACGACGGTGCGGATCGGCTATCCGGGGCCCAACGCGCGGCTCGCGGTCAACGTCGGGGTGATCACCAAATCCTGCGCCGCGGCCGGTATCACCGTCGTCAACGTCGCCCTGGACACCTCCGGGCCGCAGGCCCTCAAGGACGGGAAGATCGACGTGCTGCTGGCCAGCACCGGCGGCGCCACCGGCAGCGGGTCGACGGGGTCGTCGGCGATGGACGCCTACGACCTGCACAGCGGCAACGGCAACAACCTGTCCGGCTACTCGAACCCGCAGATCGACAGCGCCATCGGGGCGCTGGCGGTGTCGGCCGACCCCGCCGAACGCGTCCGGCTGCTGGGTGAGGCGGCGCCGGTACTGTGGGGCGACATGCCCACGTTGCCCCTCTACCGGCAGCAACGCACGCTCCTGATGTCGAAGAAGATGTACGCGGTGAGCAAGAACCCGACGCGCTGGGGCGCGGGCTGGAACATGGATCGATGGGCGCTGGTGCAGTGACGAGCGTCGGCGGGACCTCGTCGGTGGCGGACGTCATCGCCTCGCTGCTGCGCGAGGTCTCGGACTTCCCCAAGCCGGGGGTCCAGTTCAAGGACCTCACCCCGTTGTTCGCCGACCCGCGGGGGCTGACGGCGGTCACCGACGCGCTGGCCGAGATCGCGTCCGGCGCCGACCTGGTGGCCGGGATCGACTCCCGCGGGTTCCTGGCCGCGGCGGCCGTCGCCGACCGCCTGCGCACGGGCGTGCTTGCCATCCGCAAGGGCGGAAAGCTGCCCCCGCCGGTGCACGCCGAGCACTACGACCTGGAGTACGGCAGCGCCACGCTGGAGATCCCCGCGGACGGCATCGACTTACGGGGACGCCACGTGGTGATCATCGACGACGTGCTGGCCACCGGGGGCACCCTGGCCGCGGCCGCTCGGCTGCTGGAACGCACCGGCGCCACGGTGATCGCGGCGGCGGTGGTCCTCGAATTGGCCGCGCTCGGGGGCCGTCGGGCGGTCGCGGACCTGCGCGTGCACAGCCTGAGGCGGGTCTAGCCGGCCAACCGCGCGATATCCTCGAGGTCGGAGGTGACATCGTGGCGGACGAGAAGAGCGCGGCGCAGGCGCTTGACGCGCCCACTGACGTCGCGGAGTCCCTGCTGGTCGGGGAGGCGGTCACGGCCCAGGCAGCCGAGCCGCCGGAGCAGCCGACCGAGACGCTGAAGACGTCCAGCAGCGCGTCGCGCCGGGTGCGGGCCAGGCTGGCCCGCCGGATGACCTCCCAGCGCACCACGCTCAACCCGGTGCTGGAACCGCTGGTGGCGGTGCACCGCGAGATCTATCCGAAGGCGAACCTGTCGCTGCTGCAGCGCGCGTTCGAGGTCGCCGACGAGCGGCACGCCACGCAGTTGCGCCACTCCGGCGACCCCTACATCACCCACCCGCTGGCCGTCGCGAACATCCTCGCCGAATTGGGCATGGACACCACGACTTTGGTGGCCGCGCTGCTGCACGACACCATTGAGGACACCGGCTACACGCTCGAGCAGATGTCCGAGGAGTTCGGCGACGAGGTGGCGCACCTCGTCGACGGCGTGACCAAGCTGGATCGGGTGGTGCTGGGCACCGCGGCCGAGGGCGAGACCATCCGCAAGATGATCACCGCGATGGCCCGCGACCCCCGGGTGCTGGTGATCAAGGTCGCCGACCGGCTGCACAACATGCGCACCATGCGCTTCCTGCCGCCGGAGAAGCAGGCCCGCAAGGCCCGCGAGACGCTGGAAGTCATTGCGCCCCTTGCTCACCGGCTGGGCATGGCGAGCGTCAAGTGGGAATTGGAAGACCTGTCGTTTGCGATCCTGCACCCGAAGAAGTACGACGAGATCGTCCGGCTGGTCGCCGGCCGCGCCCCGTCGCGGGACACCTACCTGGCCAAGGTCCGCGCCGAGATCACCAACACCCTGGGCGCCTCGAAGATCAAGGCTGTCGTGGAGGGGCGGCCCAAGCACTACTGGTCCATCTACCAGAAGATGATCGTCAAGGGACGGGACTTCGACGACATCCACGACCTGGTCGGCATCCGCATCCTGTGCGACGAGATCCGGGACTGCTATGCCGCTGTCGGCGTGGTGCATTCGCTGTGGCAGCCGATGGCGGGCCGGTTCAAGGACTACATCGCCCAGCCGCGATACGGCGTCTACCAGTCGCTGCACACCACCGTCGTCGGGCCCGAGGGCAAGCCGCTCGAGGTGCAGATCCGCACCCGGGACATGCACCGCACCGCCGAATACGGCATCGCCGCGCACTGGCGCTACAAGGAAGCCAAGGGCCGCAACGGCGTTCCGCACCCGCACGCCGCCGCCGAGATCGACGACATGGCCTGGATGCGCCAGCTGCTCGACTGGCAGCGGGAGGCCGCCGACCCCGGCGAGTTCCTGGAGTCGTTGCGTTACGACCTTGCGGTGCAAGAGATCTTCGTGTTCACCCCCAAGGGTGATGTGATCACCCTGCCCAACGGGTCGACGCCGGTGGACTTCGCCTACGCCGTGCACACCGAGGTCGGTCACCGCTGCATCGGGGCGCGGGTCAACGGCCGGCTGGTGGCGCTGGAGCGCAAGCTGGAAAACGGCGAGGTCGTCGAGGTCTTCACGTCGAAGGCACCCAACGCCGGCCCGTCGCGGGACTGGCAGCAGTTCGTGGTGTCGCCGCGCGCCAAGGCGAAGATCCGGCAGTGGTTCGCCAAGGAGCGGCGTGAGGAGGCGTTGGAAGCCGGCAAGGAGGCGATGGCGCGCGAGGTGCGCCGGGGCGGACTTCCCTTGCAGCGCTTGGTCAATGGCGAATCCATGGCGGCGGTCGCCCGCGAATTGCACTACACCGACGTGTCCGCGCTCTACACCGCGATCGGCGAGGGCCACGTGTCGGCCCGGCACGTGGTGCAGCGGCTGCTCGCCGAGCTCGGCGGGATCGACCAGGCCGAAGAGGATCTGGCCGAGCGGTCCACGCCGACGACCATGCTGCGCCGCCCGCGCAGCAGCGACGACGTCGGCGTCTCGGTCCCCGGCGCCCCGGGGGTGCTGTCCAAGCTGGCCAAGTGCTGCACGCCGGTGCCGGGCGACCAGATCATGGGGTTCGTCACGCGCGGTGGGGGAGTGAGCGTGCACCGCACCGACTGCACCAATGCGGCGTCGCTGCAACAGCAGTCCGAGCGGATCATCGAGGTGCACTGGGCGCCGTCGCCGTCGTCGGTGTTCCTGGTGGCCATCCAGGTCGAGGCGCTCGACCGGCACCGGTTGCTCTCCGACGTCACGCGGGTGCTGGCCGACGAGAAGGTCAACATCCTGTCGGCGTCGGTCACCACCTCCGGTGACCGCGTGGCGATCAGCCGGTTCACCTTCGAGATGGGCGACCCCAAACACCTGGGCCACCTGCTCAACGTGGTGCGCAACGTCGAAGGCGTCTTCGACGTCTACCGCGTGACATCCGCGGCGTAAGGGGCGCGCGCCCCGCCGCGAGTCCTGTCAGCCGATGCGCACGGAGTTGATGGTGACCGGGTTGGTGGGGGCGCCGCTCTGCCGATTGCCGGCGATGCCGGCCTCGGCGACCTTGTCCACGACCGCAAGACCGGCCTGGCTGATGGTGCCGAGCACGGTGCTCGTCGGCTGCATTTCGGAGTCCCGGAAAACGAGGGAGAACTGGCTGCCGTTGGTGTTCGGCCCGTCGACGGCCATGATCACGGTGCCGCGCGGATAGAGCACGGTCGCCCGGAGGCCGGGGTCCCCGGCCGGGTATTGGTTGGTCGGGTACTCGTCGGCGAATTGGTAGCCGGGGCCGCCGGAGCCGTCGGACTCGGGACCGCCGCACAGCAGCGATCCGCCGTCGGTGGAGTTGATCAGCCGGGCGCATTGGGTGTTGTCGAAGAACTGCTGCTTGGCCAGGCTGACGAAACTGTTTACCGCGCAGGGGGATTCGGAGTTGGCAAGCTGGATGCCGATGTCACCGAAGTTGGTGGAGATGGTGGCCGCGATTTCCGCGGGTTCGGTGGAGACCCTCCCGGACGGGGGAGGGCTGACGGGTTTGACGATGGTGTCCGCTGCGCTGGGGTACTGGCAGTTGGCGCCCGGATCGGCCGGCGGCGCGAACGCCGGCAACGGGGGCACCGTCGCCATGGCCTGCCCGGTCGGACCGGAGGTTGATCCCGGCCGGCCGGGCACCCGGGCGCGGGACGCGCTGGTGGACGCCGCGCTGTTGGCGGAGCCGTCGTTCTGGGTGACCAGCGCGATGACCAGCGCCACCACCGCGGCCAGCGCCAGCGTGGACGCGCCGACGATACCCAGCAGCAGACGCCGGGAGTGGGTGGGGGCGCGATACGCCGACTGCGGGTCCGGACTGGGGCCGGTCGGGGGGTAGTCCTGCGTGGGCGGCCCGGCGGTCGGAGGCGGCGGCGCGGCCGGCGCCTGCGGCGGATTCCATGCCGCGCTCCCGGCCGGGGCGGCCAACGCGGCCCTGGCGGCCTCGGCAAGTTCCATCGCCGACTGATAGCGCTGTTCAACGTCTTTGGCCATCCCGCGGGCGACCACGGCGTCGAGGGCCGGGGAGACGCCGGCCACGGTTGCCGACGGCCGCGGCGGCGGCGTGTTGAGGTGCGCGTTGAGTTGCTCCTCGAGGCTCTCGCCGGCGTAGGGGCGCTTGCCGGTCAGGCACTCGTGCAGCACGCAGGCCAACGAATACACGTCGGCGCGGTGATCCGTTGCGCCCCTGAATCGCTCGGGCGCCATGTAGGCGACGGTGCCCATCGTGTGACCGGTCTGCGTGAGCGACGTGTCGGCCAGCGTGCGGGCGATGCCGAAGTCGATCAGGTAGACGAAGTCCCGCGCCTTGGTGACCAAGATGTTCTTCGGCTTGATGTCGCGATGGACCAGCCCGGCCTGGTGGGCGCTGTCGAGCGCCGCGGCCACCTGTTCGACCACCGCGACCGCGCGCTCGGGCGACAGGCGTCCACCGTTTTCGGCGATGTACTGCAACAGGTCGCGGCCCTCGATCAGCCGCATGTCGACATAGAGCCGTCCGTCGATCTCCCCGTAACTGTGGATGGGCACCACATGCGGGTCGTTCAGGCTCGCCGCGATGCGCGCCTCCCGGCGGAATCGTTGCTGAAACTCCTGATCCTCCGCCATGTTCGGCGGCAGCACCTTGAGGGCGACGACCCGGTCGGTGGCGGCGTCGTAGGCGCGGTACACCTCGCCCATGCCGCCACGCCCAAGCACATCCAGCAATTGGTAATGCCCGAAGGATTCTGACCCCACGCCACGACCTTAAGCGGTGGACCGCCCGCGGGTCGCGCGATCTCGCCAATCGGCGTTGTGCTGCTTGGCTTTAGTCGAGCAACAGCGAGGTGATGGTGACTTCGGAGGCCGGGGCGCCATCCTCGCCGCCGCCGGCCACGCCGGCTTTGGCGATCTTGTCCAGCGTCGCCAGCCCGTCGGGCTGAATGGTGCCGAAGACGGTGTACTGGGGCGGCAGCTGGGAGTCCTTGTACACCATGAAGAACTGGCTGCCGTTGGTGCCGGGCCCGGCGTTGGCCATCGCCAGGGTGCCGCGCGGGTAGAGGACGGGTTGCTGCGCCTTCGGATCGTTCGGCGGGTACTGGTCGGTCGGATATTCGTTGGCGAACTGGTAGCCCGGGCAGCCGGTGCCGTCGCCCTTGGGATCACCGCATTGCAGGACGCCCAGGTCCGCGGACGTGGTCAGCCGGTGGCACTTGGTGTTGTCGAAGTATTTCTGACCGATCAGGCTCGCGAAACTGTTTACCGTGCAAGGGGATTCGTTGTTGGCCAGCATGAGCCCGATCCGGCCCTGGTTGGTCACCATGCTGGCGCTCACCTGGGCCGGGTCGGTTGGCACCTTGCCGGTGCGCGGCGGCTTGACCTGCTTGGCGGCCGGTTCCGGTGACGCCGGGTACTGGCAGTTGGCGCCGAGGTCGGCCGACGGCTTGAACGCCGGCAACGGCGGAACGGGCGGCGTCGGCCCGGCGGGCGTGGTGGTCTCCGGGGAGCTGCTGGGGGCCGAGGTGGTGGAGCTGGCCGCGCTGTTGCTCTTGTGCTCGTGCTTGGTGTTGATCACGGCGAGCACCAGCGCGACGACCACGGCGACGGCCACCAGCGAGCCGGCGGCGATCACCACGATCCGGCGCATCTTGGCTTGCTTCGCGCGGCGCTCCAGCTGCCGTTCGAGCTTGCGCTTGGCGTTGGCACGTCGCTGTTCGTTGGTCGGCACGGCCGTATGCCTCCATGGTCGGTAGGTCGGGGGCCCGCAAAAGGCGTCGGTGGCCAGCTCAGGCTAATGTGGGCGCCGCGACCGGTGTCAAGTGGGGCCCGTGGGAAACTGGGAGCCGTGTTGATCACCGGATTTCCCGCCGGCATGTTGCAGTGCAACTGCTATGTGCTGGCTGAGCGGCCGGGAACGGACGCCGTCATCGTGGATCCGGGGCAACGGGTGATGGGCCCGTTGCGGCGCATCCTCGACGAGAACCGGCTGACCCCGGCCGCGGTCTTGCTGACCCACGGGCACATCGACCACATGTGGTCCGCGCAGAAGGTGTCCGACACCTACGGCTGCCCGACCTTCATCCACCCCGAGGACCGGTTCATGCTGAAAGACCCGATCTACGGCCTGGGCCCGCGGGTGGCCCAGCTGGTGGCGGGCGCCTTCTTCCGCGAACCCAAGCAGGTCGTCGAGCTGGACCGCGACGGCGACAAGCTCGACCTGGGCAGCGTGACCGTCAACGTCGACCACACCCCGGGGCACACCCGCGGGTCGGTGGTCTTCCGGGTGTCGTCCGACAAGGACGACAAAGACTATGTGTTCACCGGCGACACCCTGTTCGAACGCTCGGTGGGGCGCACCGACCTGCACGGCGGCAGCGGCCGCGACCTGCTGACCTCGATCGTGACCAAACTGCTGGTGCTCGATGACGACACGGTGGTGCTGCCCGGGCACGGCAACGCCACCAGTATCGGCGCCGAGCGCCGCTTCAACCCGTTCATCGAAGGCCTGAGCCCGTGACCGAGTTCTCGTCGTTTTCCGGGCCCAAGGGGGTGCCCGACTACGTGCCGCCCGAGTCGGCCCAGTTCGTGGCGGTGCGCGACGGGTTGCTGACCGCCGCTCGCCGGGCCGGCTACGGCGACATCGAGCTGCCCATCTTCGAGGACACCGCGCTGTTCGCCCGCGGCGTCGGGGAATCCACCGACGTGGTGTCCAAGGAGATGTACACGTTCGCCGACCGCGGCGACCGCTCGGTGACATTGCGGCCCGAGGGCACCGCGGGGGTGGTGCGCGCGGTGATCGAGCATGGGCTGGACCGCGGAGCGTTGCCGGTCAAACTCTGTTACGCGGGGCCGTTTTTCCGCTACGAGCGTCCGCAGGCCGGCCGCTATCGGCAGCTGCAACAGGTGGGCGTGGAGGCGATCGGCGTCGACGACCCTGCGCTGGACGCCGAGGTGATCGCGGTCGCCGACGCCGGCTTCCGGTCGCTGGGGCTCGACGGGTTCCGCCTGGAGATCACCTCGCTGGGCGACGACAGCTGCCGCCCGCAATATCGGGAACTGTTGCAGGAGTTCCTGTTCGGGCTGGACCTCGACGACGAAACCCGCAGGCGCGCCGAGATCAACCCGCTGCGGGTGCTCGACGACAAGCGCCCCGCGGTGCGGGCCATGACGGCCGGCGCGCCGGTGTTGCTCGACCACCTGTCCGACGTCGCCAAGCAGCACTTCGACACCGTGCTGGCCCACCTGGACGCGCTCGGCGTGCCGTACGTTATCAACCCGCGCATGGTGCGCGGCCTGGACTACTACACGAAGACCACCTTCGAGTTCGTGCACGACGGGCTGGGTGCGCAATCGGGCATCGGCGGCGGCGGCCGCTACGACGGCCTGATGCGCGAGCTCGGCGGCCAGGACCTGTCCGGGATCGGGTTCGGGCTCGGCGTGGACCGCACGCTGCTGGCGCTGCGCGCCGAGGGCAAGAGCGTGGGGGAGACCGCGCGCTGCGAGGTGTTCGGGGTGCCGCTGAGCGAGCAGGCCAAGCTGAAGCTGGCGGTGCTGGCCGCGCGGCTGCGTGCCGGCGGGGCCCGCGTCGACATGGCCTACGGCGACCGGGGTCTCAAGGGCGCGATGCGCGCGGCCGACCGTTCGGGCGCCCGTGTTGCGCTCGTGCTCGGCGACCGCGACATCGACGCGGGCACGGTCGGGGTGAAGGACCTCGCGACGGGCGAGCAGGTTTCAGTGCCCGCCGATTCGGTTGTCGCCGAAGTTCTTTCGCGACTCGGGCGGTAGTGCTATTTCTTGCTCGGAATGACGATGACGACGATCAGGGTGAGGATCGAGAAAAACAGCCCGAGAATTCCCCAGCCCAGCGGGTTGCGTCCCTTCATCATTGCGATTAATCCGCACACAATTGCGGCGATGACGCTGCCGATGGCGACGAAAATTCCCTTGATGCCGCGGAGGATAAAGCCCGCGGCGACCGGGTCCGAACTCGCCAGGATCACCGAATGCAACATGTCAGGTCCTTTCGTGAGGGGCCCTGTCTTGATACCCGCCCGAATGCGGGATAAAACCGCGGCCTGTTTTATGCGCTAAACCGGAAAGGCGGTTATCCGCGCGGATAACCGCGCCGGACCGTGCGATCCAGAATGCCCAGGGTGGCCCGCAATGCGCCTTCGGATAGAATCGGGAAAATCCCGGCTTCGCGCCACTTCGGGTCGATGTTCGACCAGTCGTAGAACGAGGTGACCACGGTGGCCGAGCCGTCTTCGGTCGGGTGCAGTTCGTAGCCGTAAACGTGGCCGATCGGCGGCTGAATCTGGCCGAGGACCGTCCACGCGATCAGGCGGTCCCGCTCGAATTCCTTGATGTCGACGGTGACGTCATATTTGCCGAATTGCGGAAAATCGTTCAAGGCCTCGCGGTCCATGTGGACGACGAATTGGTCGCCGACACCGTTTACCGGGGCGCCCTCCGCGTCCTGAAGCATTCCGGACGAGTCGATCGCGACGTGGCCCTGCGGGTCACACAGCACGGCGAAAATGTCCGCCGGCGGGGCCGCAATCGTGCGCTGAACCTCGATGCGTTCGGTCATCATTTCCTCGCAGCCGTCGTGGATACGACACGATCGTCGCTCACTCTACGACTCGGCTGCCGCGCGCCGACGCCGATCCGCGCGGAGCGCGCGATGGGGTGGGGTTCATCAGCCGTCCGTGCGCCCTGCGCGACTACGGCAATCAGGCGTCATTCGCCGATCGGGCACGCGCGGCGTGGCGGGAGGCGGGCCGGTCAGGGCAGCCGCGGCTGCACGCCAGCGTGAACTTCGCGTTCGGCGATGAGGACACCGTCGGGCTCGGCCGGGAGCATCTGCGGCGCTACTACGGATTCAAACCGGACTACGCAGCGCTCAACGTCGCCGACATGGTGACCACCCCGCAGGACGCGGCGGCCACCGTGCGCGCCTACCGCGACCTCGGTTTCGATGGGCTGGTGTTCCATCCCAGCGTCGCGGCGCTCGACCAGGTGGATCGCCTCGCCGACGCCGTCCTCTGAACCGCCGCGCCCGAGACCATGTCATCTCGCACCGGGCACCCGTTCGTCGTCCGCGCCGACGACTTCCCAGTCTTTGAGGTTGGCGACGGGACCGAAGAGATCGGTTGGCACGTCGGGCGATAACGGCTTGCCGCGTAGGACTCGATGAGGCCAGTCGCGGTTGGCAAGCGCCGGTTTGGCCAGGGCGACCACATCGGCGGCGCCCGAGTCGATGATGGCGGCGGCGTCGCGCGGGTCGTCCAGATGGCCGTTGGCGATTACCGGCAGCTTGCTGAATTGCTTTGCCAGCTGCGCGAGCGAGCTGTCGCTTCCGGCGAATGCTGGTGCCAGCGCGCGATATTCGGTGGTGTGGATGTAGTCGATGCCGGTCTCGCCCAGCGTGCCGAAGATGACGGCCGCGTCCTCCTCGTCGCCGGCCCACCGATGGTGGTTGTCGGAGACCTTTCCCTGGGAGATCCGGATGCCGACGGCGATGTCGTCACCGACGGCCGACGCGACGTCGTGGCAGACCTCGGCCGCCAGGCGTACCCGACCGGCGGTATCGCCGCCGTACTCGTCGGTGCGCGTATTCAGATAGTCGGTGAGAAATTCGTCGAGCAGATAGCCGTTGGCTCCGTGGATCTCCACGCCGTCGAACCCGGCGTCGCGCGCCTGCCGCGCCGCATTCACGAACGCCCCGCGGACTTGGTTGATGTGCTCGGCGGTCATCGCTTGGGGAATCTTGAACGGACCCGCACCCCGGTACATGGGCAGCTGATCGCCTTTCGGCCGAACTGCGGACGGCCCCCAGGTGATCGGCGTGTGCGGGTTGCCTTGCGACTGGCTGCCGGCGTGCATGAGCTGGGCGAAAAATTTGGCCCCGCAGTTGTGCACGCCGTCGATGACCGGTCGCCAGCCGGCCGCGTGAGCTGCGTTCGCGATGCCCGGCTGGAACAGGTACCCCTGGCTGGTCTGATCGTCGATGTAAAGCCCTTCGGTGATCAACAGCGCGAAGCCGCCCTCGGCGAAAATGCGGTAGTAGGACGCGATCCGGTCGGTGGGCACGCCGTCGGCCGTCGCGCTCACTCGCGTCATGGGCGCCAGCGCGACCCGGTTGGTGAGGGCGACGTTGCCGATGGTTGCCGCCTGGAAGAGCGTCTGATGTGGTGGGCGAATTCGGTCGGGCACAGGTCATCCATTTACGTGTCGGTAATACGGGGTCGTGATGGGCGCTACCGTCAGGAGCGCTGCCCATGGTCTCGACGAAGCTGAACGAGATTCACGGCGGCCAACAGCATGAAAACCAGGGGGATGATGGGAGGCTTTACTTTGAGCGGGAGGACATTGGCGGGCACCTCCGGGTGCACGTGCACATAGGTGGCGCCCGCCATGTTGGCGATCAGCCCGGCCGAGGCGGCGGACGCGATCGGGCCGACGAGATTCGAGGTCTCCCGCCCGACGCGGGCGGCCGAAAGCAGGCCCAGCCCGATGGATATCTCCCCGGCGATACCCATGGGAATGCAGAGTCGCGGCAGCCCGCTTTTTGTGATCTGGACGTCGAACCACGAACGAAATGGGTCGAAGAACTTCAAGAACCCAAACAAGAACATCGTCGAACCCAGGAACATCGAATTATATTTCACGGCCTTGTTATCCGATATCGGCGTCATGATTCCTCCCTCGCAGGGTGGACCCCGCCGCGACCGGCGTCGGGAGCGGTTCGGTGCGGGGGCATGTCGCCTTGTTCGCGGGTCGGGCAGTCCACGCGAAAATTGTGCTGAAGCCAAAATGGACTATCAAGTCCAATCCGCTTTACACTTCGCGCATGTCATCAGAGGAGCGCCCCGGCGCCGGGCGCCTGACGACTCGCGGTGCCGCGACCAGGGCCCGCATCGTCGCCGCCGCGGCATCGCTCGTCCGCGGGCAAGGCGTCGCCGGGACGAGTCTGGACGACGTGATGGCGGCGACCGGCACAAGCAAGTCGCAGCTATACCACTACTTCGCCAATAAGGACGCCCTCATCCGCGAGGTTGTGAAGACCCAACTCGGCGACATCATCGCGGCACAGCAGCCCAATCTGGGCGACGTGTCGTCCTGGGAGGGTCTGCAGCGGTGGTGCGACCACGTCGTGGCCATGACCCGCGCGACGCAAGGCGTCGGGGGTTGTCCGTTGGGCTCGCTCGTGGGTGAGCTTGCCGAGCGGTCGGATTCGGCGCGCCGGGAGCTTGCGCAAGCCTTCGCCGAGTGGCAGTCATATCTGTCCGCGGGTTTGGCGACGATGCGCGACAGCGGCGAACTCTCCGCAGCTGCCGACCCTGCCGAGCTCGCATTGGCCATCATGAGTGCGCTGCAAGGCGGACTCCTGATGGCGCAGACGATGCGCAACGCGCGACCTGTCGAGCTCGCCGTGGACATGGCGCTGGGGCACGTCGCTGCCTTCCGTCGCGGTCCGTGAAATCACCTGACGGATCCGGCCTTGGCCGGTTCCGTTGGCGCCGAGATCGTTTCGCGGTTCGCGTGGGAGCGCGGACGGTTGCCGGATGTCAGCTGGGCCCGGGCCAGGCGTGCGACGATGAGCGGTGCTGCGTCTGATGAGGTGATCCGTTCGGTGGTCGGTCGCTATGCGGCTTGGGATTAGGGGTCCTCGTGGTCCACTGTGAGGCGAACGACCGGAGCGACGTTGCGTTGGGCTGCTTGACGTTTTAGTTGCAGCGCAATGTGCGGTCGTCAAGGGCGTGGAGCCGCCCGAAGAGTTTTCAGACCGCAGATCGACCGCGGTTTCTCTACCAGGTGCGTGCAGCTTGCAGCGCCACTGCGACTTGGGCCAGCCAGAAATTGTCGGCCAGCGGCCGTCCGGTGAGTTCGGCGAATCGGCGCAATCGGTAGTTGATGGTGTTGCGGTGACAGTGCAGTTCGTCGGCGGTGGCCGAGACGGACTGGCCGCGCTGCAGCCAGGTGTCGACCGTGGTGAGGAGTGGTTCGCGCCGTTCGGCTGGCAACTCGAGTACTGGTCCCAGTGTGGTTGTCACCACGGATGCGGCGGCGTCTGGCGAGCTGGCGAGCAAGACCGCGATGACGTCGCGGTTGTAGCGGGTGCTCGGGCGACTGTTCGACGAGGCTGACATGGCGACTTGAGCCTGAGCGCGGGCTTTTGAGCAGTCGGCGATGTCGGTGAAGGGGCTGCTGAGGCCAATCATGACGGGGATGTCGGTGCAGATGGTGGCGGCGATGGTGTCCAGCGCGTCCGCGCGGTTTCGTCGAAGCGATACGACCCCCAATTGCGCATGGGACGTGAGACGAAACCACGAGTCCTGAACGGCGGGCTGCGCCGAGATCAGCGTCTCGATGTCCGGAGGTGAATGCTGCACCGAAGGCTCAGCGCTGGTTGCCGAGATGATCGTGAGCTGGCCCGTCCGCGGGAGACCGAGGGCGGCGACCGCGTCCCAGAACGCTGCCCCGATGCTGGATTCGTTGAACAGCACCGTATCGAGGAGGGCGGCACGAACTTGTTCGTTGCGTCGGGCGTTGCGGATGTCGATTTCGCGGAAAACCGCGTGTGCGCGAAGCGAATTGGCGTTCATCCAGGCGAAGATGGACGGTGTCGCCGCGATGAGGGCTTCCTTTTCGATTTCCCCGGTGTCCGCCAGGCGTGCGAGCTCGTCCCAGATGGTCGCCGCGCCGAGGCGGTAGGCGTGCAACAGACTTGACTGCGTCAGACCTTGGCTGGCGCGGTGATGAATGGCGGAATCGAAGCTGTGGTGGCCGGGGTCAGTGCCGCGGTCGATCCATTCGAGCATCTCGTCGAGGTACTCGGCGATGTTGCCCCTAACGGTCTCGCCGTTGTCGTCGTCGATGGGCAAATAGTCGGGTACTTCTGCGCGCAGCCGGGCGAGGACCTTGGTCACGATTGCGCCCGACTGTTGTCGCACGCGATTGGTGAGCACGGTCAGCGGTCGTTGCTGCAACATGTAGCGGATCGTAAATCGCCGCGCCCCGTTGTGCCCCCGCACAGGTTTCGTGATCGTAAATCTGGGCTGCTGTTCATTGTGAAGTTCACGCAGAACGATCACGCTTCTTGCTGTGAACGCCCCCTCCGATCAGACCATCGTTTTGATCCACGGCCTGTGGATGACACCCCTGGCATGGGAGGACTGGGTCGCGCGTTACCGCGCTCGCGGTTTCTCGGTCCTGACACCGGGCTACCCCGGCGTGGCCCCCGGCCCGGCCGGAGTCGCCGCGCTGCGCGAGAACCTCGCACCCTTGGCGGACCTCGGGGTGCGGGAGGTCTTCGACCATCTCGCCGAGATCATCGAGGAACTCGCCGAGCCGCCGATTTTGATGGGCCATTCCTTCGGCGGCACCTTCGTGCAGCTCCTGCTCGATGCCGGCTACGGGCGAGCCGGGGTGTCCATCGACGGTGCCGCCGTCAAAGGCATCAAAGCGCTGCCGTTCTCCGAAGTGCGGGCTACATTCCCGGTATTGAAGAATCCCGCCAACCTGCACCGTGCGGTGCCCATCACGCCCGAGCAGTTCCATTACGCGTTCACCAACACACTCACCGAAGCCGAGTCTGCGAGTGCCTATGAGCGGTACGCGGTTCCAGTACCGGCGCGCATCCTGTTCCAGGGCGGCCTGGCCAACTTCACACACCGCGCGGCCACCACGTACAACTTCGCCAACGACGACCGCGCGCCGCTGCTGTTCATCGCCGGCGGCCACGACCACATCCTGCCGCCTGCTGTGCAGCACGAGAACTACACGAAGAACGCCAAACACTCGGCCGCGATCACCGCCTTCAAGCTCTTCCCTGAGCGAGACCACTTCACTTGCGGCGCACCGGGATGGGAAGAAGTCGCCGACTTCGCCTTGTACTGGGCGCTGAACCCCGTGCCCGGGGAACTCGACTGACTCCTTTCACAACTGCGAACGAAAGCAACGGCCACCCATGACCACAGTGCGCGACGCCATCCTCGACCTGTTCCGCTCACACAATCTGACCACCTGGTTCGGTAACCCCGGCTCCTCGGAATTGGCTCTGCTGCAGGACTTTCCCGACGACTTCCGCTACTTCCTGGGCTTGCAGGAGATGATCCCGGTCGGGATGGCCGACGCCTACGCGCAAGTCACCCGCCGTCCCGCCGTGGTCAACCTGCACACCGCCCCCGGCATGGGTAACGCGCAAGGCCAGATCTACAACGCCTACGTCAACAAGACGCCGCTGATCATCACCGCGGGCAACCAGCGCCGCAACATGCAGAACCAGTACTGCCTGCTGACCAATCACGAACCCACCACCACACCAAAGCCGTTCGTGAAGTGGGCCGCCGAGCCGGCGACCGCCAGCGAGTCCCCGGCCGTGCTGGCCCGGGCCATCCACCTGGCCACCACCCCGCCGATGGGCCCGGTGTTCGTCTCGCTGCCGATGGACGACATGCCGATCGAACTGACCGACGGCCAGCTCGCCGACATCGCGGTGGTGCGCGAACGCACGGTGACCCACGCAACCGGTTTCCCGACCGAGCTGGCCGAGCAGGTCGGCGCACAACTCGACGCCGCCACCTCCCCGGCGATCATTGTGGGCGGCGATATCGACCGCTACGACGCGTATGACGCGGTGATCGAGCTGGCCGAGCGCACCGAATCGCCGGTATACACCGCACCATTGACCGGCTGGAGCGGCTTCCCGGAGAATCACCGGCTCTATCACGGCGCGCTGCCCCCGGGGGCGGGCTGGATCTCCGGGCTGCTCGCGGGCCACGACCTGATCCTCACGATCGGGACGCCGGTGTTCCGCTATTACCCGCTGGTGCCCGGGCCGTACCTGCCCGAGGGCGCTCGCTTGATCCAGATCACCAACGATCCCGACGAGGCCGCCCGCGCCCCCGTCGGTGACGCGATCGTCGCGGACATTCGCGCCGCCACTCGGGCCTTGGCGGCGGCGGTCAAACCCACCCAGCGCTCCGCGCCCGCGCCACGCGCCGCAGTCCCCGAACGGGTTTCGGAGCAGGTGCCGCTGAAGCCCGCGGATCTGTGGACCGCTGTTGCTCACGCCGCACCCGCGGACACGCTATGGGTCAGCGAAGCGGGCAGCAACGAGATCACCATGACCGAAAGCATCCGTCCGGGCAATCCGCGGTCACATCTGTCGGCCGCCGGCGGGGGACTCGGCTGGGGCCTGCCGGCCTCGGTCGGTGCTCAAGTCGCGGCTCCGGACCGGCCGGTCGTGTCGTGCATGGGTGACGGCTCCATCCACTATGCGATCACCGCGCTGTGGAGCGCGGCGCGCTACAACATCCCCCTCACCGTGGTGGTGGCGTCTAACGCCGAATACGGTGTGGTCAAAGAGTTCGGCGTGTGGGAAAAGACCCCGAACGTCCCCGGGCTCGACATCCCCGGCCTCGACATCGTCGCGACCGCGGCCAGCTACGGCGTCGACGCCCACGAAGCGCACAGCTCCGACGAGGTATTCGAACTGGTCAAAGCCGGCATCGCCGACCGCGACCGTCCCACCCTGATCAACGCCCGCACGACACCCGTGCCCGGGGGATTCGGCAGCTAGGAGACTTCTGGTGGACGGCACGATCATTTCGGCGTTCGCCGCGGCGCTTCAGGGCCGCGACGCGGTGGCCGCCGACGAGGCCACCCTGGCCGAACACACCAAAGATTACTGGGGTTTCGGCCGACAACCTGGTCTGGTGTTGCGCCCGCGCAGTCGCGACGACGTCGTCGCCGCCGTCAAAGTTGCTGCTGAACATCATGTTTCGTTGGTTACCCGCGCCGGCGCATCGAACTGCAGTGCCGGAGTCATGGCCGGCGCGGACCGCGTGGTGATCGATCTGACCCAGATGAACCAGATCCTCGACATCAACCCGGCAGCTCGCACGGCTCGGGTCCAGCCCGGTGTCATCAACTTCGATCTGCAACAGCAGCTAGCCCCACACAAACTGGTGTTCTCACCCGACCCGGTATCGGCACATCTGGCTAGCGTCGGCGGCAACATCATCGAAAACGCCGGTGGGCCACACGCTCTCAAGTACGGCGTCACCTACAACCACGTCCTCGGCGTCGAAGCGGTTCTGGCTGATGGCACCGTGATCAACCTCAGCGCGGCCGACGACGGCCCGGATCTGCTCGGGGTGCTGATCGGGTCGGAAGGTACTCTTGCGATCCTCACGGAGGCGACCGTCGCGTTGCGCCCCATTGCGCCGGTCACTCGCAGCCTGATGGGCAGCTTCGACACCGCCCGGGAGGCAGCTGAAACCATCTCCGCGATCATCCGGACCGGGACCGTGCCCGCGGCGGTCGAATGGCTCGACCGAGCCGGCATCAACGGCCTGCAGCAGTTCACCGACACCGGCTATCCCACCGACGCCGACGCGATCGTGCTCATCGACGTCGACGGGACCGCCGCCGAGGTCGACCGCGACGGCGCGATCGTAGAAAAGGTTTTGCGACAACACGCCACCGAGGTGCGCCGCGCCGATGATGACGACGCCCGCGCCAAGCTCTGGTACGGACGCCTGCACGCCCCGGACGCCGTCGTGCACAGCGGCAAAGGCTTCTTCATCGGCGACGTCACCGTTCCGCGCCAACACATTCCGGAGATGCAGCAGGCAATCCAGGACGCCGCCAAACGACACTCGGACGCCCTGCTGTTCATCGCCGTGACCGGACATGCCGGAGACGGGGACCTACACCCGACCACCTTTTACGACAAGGAGAACCCCGACGCGCCCGCGGCTTTGGAAGCCGCCAACAACGAGATCATCGAAGCGGCATTGAAGCTGGATGGCACGATCACCGGCGAGCACGGGGTGGGCACCGAGAAAATCCAATTCATGACGAAACGCTTCACCCCGGTCGAGATCGCCGCGCAACGCATCCTCAAGCGGGTCTTCGATCCCGCGCACACCTTCAACCCCGGCATCATGTTGCCCGAACCCTCACCAGAAGAACCCGCGCTGCCTGCGTTCGAAGCCGCCGTGCGCGCGGCGCTCGAAGGTCATCCGAACACCGCACCGCACGCCGACGGCGACGACACCACGGTCGAGGTCAACACCGGCAACTTGAACCTGGTGGTCGGCGCCGCGGTCACCCTCGGCGACCTGTCGCGCAAACTCCACGAGCAAGGTGTGACCTGCCCGGCCGTCCCAATGGAGGGCCTCGACCGCACCGTCGGCGAACTGATCGCCAACGCGACCGGCCAGGAACGCCTCGAGGTGCGCCACGGGCTGCTCGGCGTCGAGGTCGTCCTCCCCGACGGTGCCGCCGCTGCCCGCTTCGGCGGCCAGAACATGAAAGACGTCGCGGGCTACGACACCAAACGGCTGTTCATCGGCGGGGGAAACGCATTCGGGACGATCACCAGCGCTGTCTTCAAGATCGCGGTCGCACGGTAGACCGATGTCCTGGCAGATGCATGCCATCGCTACCTACGGGCGAGTCGTCCGTCGACCTCGCACCTATGCCACTGCGCGAAGCGCGCGCGCCTATCTCAATCGGCCCAAGAACAGCGGCGGGCCACCGCCTGGGATCGCGACGTCAGCTCGTTACCGTCTGACCCGTGCCACCGTGGGCGGGTTCGATTGCTACACAGTGCAATCGGCGAGCGGTACGCCAATTCCTGCCCGCGGCCCGTCGGTGGTCTACGTCCACGGGGGCGCCTACGTCAACCAGATCGCGCCCGCGCACTGGAAACTCGTCTGCGCGATCGCCGACGCGACCCGGCGCCCTGTGCACGTCCCCCTCTACGGACTCGCGCCGCAGCACCATGCCGAGGAAGCGATCGACTTCCTCGGGCACGTGATCGGCCGAGCCGCGCATGACGGGCCCACCTATCTGGCCGGTGACTCCTCCGGCGGGGGCCTGGCGCTCGCCGCTACCCAGGCGACCATCAGCGCCGGAGCCACCCCGCCGCTCGGGCTCACCCTGATCAGTCCGTGGCTCGACATCGCACTGACCAATCCCGCCATCCCAACCCTCGCCAAGCGCGACCCCTGGCTCGCGGTTCCCGGCCTGCGCGAGTGCGGCCGCGTATGGGCCGGACATCTCCCGGCGGACGACTACCGGGTCAGCCCCATCTTCGGTGCGCTGCACAATCTTCCACCCATCGACCTCTACGTCGGCGACCGCGACATCTTCGTCGCCGACTGCCGCCGGCTGCGGGACACCATCGGCACCGGCCGCATTGCCTACCACGAGCAGCCCGGGGCGATTCACGTCTACCCGCTGCTGCCCGTTCCGGAAGCCAAGCCCGCACGCCGCGCACTGCTCGGCCACATCGACGCCGCCCTCGTCAAAAGTGAGCAATTTTGACGAGTCGCACAGTCGGCCTCCCGCACACCACCACACTCGAAAGCCTGCGCTTCACCACGCTGGTGGCGCTGCCCAACGTGGCCGAGGGCCTCTTCAGCCGCCGACCCGCGGTAACCGCTGCGCTCAACCGAGCCGGTGTCGCCCGCAGCGCACACCGGCTGCTCACCGCGCTGCACCGGCGCTACGGTGACGGACCGATCTGGGTGAAGGTGGGAGGCAAGCCCACGCTGCTCGTCTTCGGCCCGGATCAGATCCGTTTCGTACTCTCCCACGCGCCGGAGCCTTTCGCGTCCGACCCCGAGCCCAAACTCTCCGGAATGAACAAATTCCAGCCGCACGCCCTGACCATCTCACGAGGCGACCATTGGTCCGACCGCCGCCGATTCACCGAGGCTGTCCTGGCGCAAGCCGCCGGTAGCGGCGCGGTCGCCCACCGGTGCGACACCGTCGCGGACCAGGAAGCCCGAGCCATGCCCGACAACCTTGACTGGCCATGGTTTCACAGCGTGATACAGCGAATCGCGCGCCGAATCATTCTCGGCGACAACGCAGCTGACGACCAAAAAATATCGGCGCAACTCGTGACGCTGATGGCCAAAGCCAACCCACCCGGCAGGGGAGACCCCGAGATTTTAGACACCTTCCTGACCGCGCTGAGCCGCTACGCTCAAGCCGCGGACGCACACAGCCTGGTCGGACAATTCGCCGCGGCGCCCGCCTCCGACGTCACGTACCCGACCCATCAAGTCATCCACTGGATGTTCGCGATGGGTGACACCCTGGCCATCAATCTCTGGCGTTGTCTGGCGCTGCTGGCCACACACACCGAGATTCTCCTCAACGCGCAGAACGCAATCGACGAACACAGTGCCCACGACTACCTCGTGGGCTGCCTATCCGAAGCGATGCGCCTCTGGCCCAGCACCCCCGTCTTGGCGCGAACCCTCACCGGGCCCACCAAGTGGGACGGCGAGATCGTGCCCGCGGGAACACAAGTCATGATCGTCAACACCTTCAACCACCGCGACACCAGCCGTTTCCCCGGGGCCGATCAGTTCAATCCCACAGCGTGGACCCAAGGGGCCGCCCAATCGTCGTGGTCATTCAACTTCTTCAGTCACGGCCCGCAAGCATGCCCGGGCGCCGACCTTGCGCTACGAATCGGCGTCGCCGTATTGACGGCCGTCCTCGGCGAGCGCAGCCCGGCGGCGACCGGTGCCGATCTGGACCCGCACCGACCGCTGCCACGCACGCTCGACCACTCGCGTGTCGGCATTCGATTGAGACGCCGGCCCTGAAACACAGGCACCGCGCAGACTCGTCGGCCACGCTCAACGCCTTCGGGGTGCGGCCATCGCCGAGCCCCCGCCGGCGATCGAGGTGCCCGGTCACACCCGACTCGACCCCGAAGCTTGACTCGATGTCGAACGGATGTTCGAATAGAGGTCATGCGCTGGGCGGGCCAGGCGGTCGCCGTCAACGGGGACCCCGTCGAGGACGGGGCGCTACCGGGGCTGCAGCGGATCGGCCTCGTCCGCAGCGTGCGGGCCCCGCACTTCGAGGGCATCACGTTTCACGAGGTGCTGTGCAAGTCGGCACTCAACAAGGTGCCGGACGCCTCCGCGCTGCCGTTCCGGTACACCGTCAACGGCTACCGCGGTTGCTCGCACGCATGCCGCTACTGCTTCGCGCGGCCCACACACGAATACCTGGACTTGAACTGCGGCAACGACTTCGACAGCCAGGTCATCGTCAAGACCAACGTCGCCGAGGTCCTTCGCCGCGAGCTGCGCCGGCCGTCGTGGCGGCGCGAGACCGTCGCGCTGGGCACCAACACCGATCCCTACCAGCGGGCGGAGGGGCGCTACGCGCTGATGCCCGGCATCATCGCCGCCCTCGCCGAATCCGGCACACCGCTGTCGATCCTCACCAAGGGCACGCTGCTGCGGCGCGACCTGCCGTTGATCGCCGATGCGGCGCAACACGTTCCGCTGTCGGTCGCGGTGTCGCTGGCGGTCGGTGACCCGGACCTGCATCGCGACGTCGAGCCGGGCACGCCGAGTCCGCAGGCGCGCCTGGGCCTGATCGCGGCGATCCGCGAGGCCGGCCTGGACTGCCACGTGATGGTGGCGCCGGTGCTGCCGCAGCTGACCGACTCGACGGAGCACCTCGATCGGCTGCTCGGCCAGATCGCGGCGGCCGGCGCCACCGGTGTCACGGTCTTCGGCCTGCACCTGCGCGGCTCGACGCGTGGCTGGTTCATGGCCTGGCTGGCGCGCTCGCATCCCGACCTGGTGGCCCGCTACCGCGAGCTTTACCGGCGCGGTGCGTACCTGCCCCCGGATTACCGCGAGATGCTGCGGGGCCGGGCCGCGCCGCTGATCGCGAAATACCGGCTCGGCGGCGAGCTGCGGTCGTTCCGGCGGCCCGTCGCGGCTACCCCGGCGGAGCCGGAACACGTTCAGGCGACGCTGTTTTGACCTAGGCCGGTTTGTCGCGGCGCGGCTTGGTCAGCGTGAACCGGTCCACCTCGGTGACCGCGCCGAACGGCCCGCTCAACGCGTAGTGCGTGGCCTTGATCGAGGTGTTGCCACCGGGCTGGCCCGGGTCCACGTCGAACGCCGCGAACCCATAGGGATTGTCCCGGTCTCTGAACGCGGACCACGGCGCGTCCTCCACGACGTAGATCGGCGGCTTGCGCCCGAGCGCCGGATCGAACGCGCCGACGCCGGTCAGCACACGGCATTGCGGCTCGGGGAACAAGAACGCGTTGGTGGGCGCGGACGTGCCGCCGCCGCCGATGACGAGATGCACCGTTCCCTTGGTCGCGTCGATGACGTCGCCGCGGGTGTCGACGGGGATCGGTGTGCGGGTGTCGGTCGGCAGTGTTCCGCGCAAGGGGTGCGAGCGCTCGTAGTGGTGTTCGTGGCCGCACACCACCAGGTCGACCTGGTACTCGTCGAACAACGGGAGCCATGCCTCGCGGATTCCCAGGTCGGCGCCGTTGGCGGGCTTGTCGGCGCTGGAGATCGCCGTCTGGTGCATGCACACGACCACCCAATCAATGTCCGGATCACGCCGCGCTGCGGCGAGTTCGGCTGCCAGCCAACGCTTTTGCTCACCACCCGAGTATCCGTGCACGTAGAAGTTGCCGCCGTCCTGAAACGCCACGTCGTCGTTGTTCAGGCTGATCACCCGCACCGAGCCGACGGTGAACGAATACCAGAGCCCGCGCGTCTCCGGGCTCGAGCCCGAGTCGGGCACCGCGAAGTACGCCTGATAGGCGCCGTAACCGATTGGGCCGTTGCCCAATTCGTTTTCGTGGTTGCCTGCCGCCGGCATCCACGGCCGGTAGCGCGCCGAGCGGGTGTTGTTCTCGAACCACGCGGACCAGGTACGGATCCGGTCTTGCGCGAGGTTGGCGTAGCACAGGTCGCCGTTGATCAGATTGAACAGCGGCGCCATCCGCTCGACCGCCAGCGTGGTGTCGGCCGACGCGGGCGAGCCGATGTTGTCCGTGCCGTAGCTGCCGTCGGGCATCCTCACCAGCGTCGGCGTGGACTGATCTCCGAAGCTGGTGAATCGGAACGGCTTTCGGCCGGACGGCGCCGTCCTGATGGTGCCCATCTCCGGCTCGGCGCCGTCGTGCACGGCGGCGTACACATAGTCGGTGTCCGGGGTGAGGCCGGTCAGGCGGGCGTGATTCACGCGGACTTCGGTGTTGGACTTGGCATCGCGGTAGGTGCGGGTTTCGGCCGCCACGGTCCGGCCGAGGCCCGACGCCGGCGTGCCGTAGCTGACGCGGGGGTTGCGGATCGCATCGACGGTGTGCCAGGACACCACCACCTCCGAGGCGGCCTGCCTGCCGAATTGCAGGTGCAGCCCCGTCACCGGCGGCGCGCCGGCGCGGCTCGGCTGGTAGACGAAGGCGGGCGCACCGCGGTGGGACCACACCAAGGCGGCGCCACCCCCGACGCCCGCCCCGAGGGCGGCCGAGACCGCGCTGGTGGTCAACAACCTGCGGCGGCTGATGCCGGGCGCAGCAGCACCGCCGTGGGGCGGTGCGGGTTCGTCGACCACCCCTGCTTCATACCCGAGCGGGGTGAACGTCCGCGGAACGGGCGCGCTAGTGGCTGTGCGGCTCGAGCAGTCCCGCCTGCCCGGTGGAGGGCGGGCGGGCCGCCAGCCACTCGCGGGTGGCCGCGTGCGACCGTTCGATAAGCGTTGCACCGTGGGAGAAGTCGGCCCCGGAGATGGCGACGGGGCACAGCGGGCGGACGACCCGCAGGTCGACCGTTCGCTCGAAGCGTTCGACGTCGACGGCGAGGCGATGGTTCACGGCCAGGGTCAGGGCGTGCAACGCCATGTTGACCGCCGTCTTCGGCGCCGCGGGCAGGGCGCACGAGTAGCCGGTCGGGAGCACCCAGACCCGGTCGGCGCCCAGCGCGACGGCGTGCGACACCGGCGTGTTGTTGACCACGCCGCCGTCCATCAGGTCGCGGCCGTTCACCCGGACCGGTGGAAAAACGCCGGGAATCGCGGCGCTGGCCGCGATCGCGTCCACGGCGTTCCCCGACGACAGCAGGACGTCGCCGCCGGAGACGACGTCGGTGGCCACCACATGGAGGGGGATCGGCGCGTCCTCGAGCCGCGCGAACTCGAGCTTCTCGGCGAGCAGCCGTCGCAACCCGACATTGGGCACCAGGTGCGACCGGCGGCCCAGCATGCCCATCGCGCCTGCGATCGGGTGCGTCGGAAAGATGTCCCTCCGCGACAGCGACGTCCATAGCTCGGCCAGCCCCCGAATCCCCGGGAGATCGGGTCGCGAGGCGATCCACCCGCCGTTGACCGCGCCGACCGACGTCCCGACGATCAGGTCGGGCCGTTCCCCCTCGTCGGCCAGGGCGAGCAGCATTCCGACGTGGATAGCGCCGAGGCTGGCCCCGCCGGACAACACGAAGGCCGTGGGCACAAATGCATAGTAGGGACCTGCGAGCACGCGTAGCGCCGTAACGAATTGGGTAGCGTTTTCGATATGACGAACGTGCGAATAGTGACCACGGGGGTCGCGGTGGCGACGTTTGCGGCCGCCGCAGCGGTGGCCGTCACGCCCGCGACCTCATCCGCGGACCCGGCCGGCCACCAGGTGACTTACACCATCACCGCCACCGGCAACCTCACCGGCAACGTCCGGTACATGAACACCGATCCGCCGAGCCAGGCTGCCTTCGACGCGAACTCGTCGCAGTTCCTCAACAGCGTGCAGACGGCGTTCGCCGCGGGGCAGCCGCTGGTGTACAACACGACGTTGAACGACCCGAATAAGTGGGCGTTCGTGAACGCGAGCGGCGGTTGTCACTGGCCGGATTGCGATTCGTCGAACACGCCGCAGATCCAGTGCCAGATCGCCGTCGACGGTCAGGTCGTGGTGACGCAGAGCGCCACCACCGGCGTGACCTGCTCGACGCGGCCCTGGTGAACCGGTAGGTCCGCTCAGCGGTGCACCCGCAGCGCGAGGTAGTACTCGTGCCGCCGGGTGTGGTCGAGCGTGTAGCCGACCGCCCTGGTCACCCCGTCGTGGTCGGACTCCAGCCAGCGTTCGGTGTGCTGGCGTTCGAATTCGGTCCACGACGGCACGGTGAACCGCTCGAGGACCGTGTCGGGATGCTCGAGGCTGTGATAGAGCCCCCAGCTGTGGCCCCCCGTGCGCAGCCGTGAGCGCCGCACCGCGCTCATCGCCTCGACGAAGTCCTGGAGGGTGTCCGTCGCGACGCGGTAGCGCACGGTCACCAGCACCGGTCCGTCGTTGGGGCATGGCTCGAACACGACCATCGGCATCGGCCAGGCCCGGGAGATGTCGCGGCTCAGCTTCCCGGTCTCCGGGCGCAGCCCGAACGGGACGACGCTCAGCGCGGTGACGCCCAGCAACACCGCCGCCACGGTCAACGCCACGCCGAGCCCCTCGCGCGTGGCGACGACACCCCAGAGGTACGAGCCGACCGCCTGGGAGCCCGTGAATACCAGCAGGTACATCGCCAGCCCGCGGGCGCGAACCCAGCGCGGCAGATGCAGCTGCGCCGCGGCGTTCAACGTCGTCAACGTGATCAGCCAGGTCATCCCCGACAACACCAGGAAGGGCGCCGCCGCGGCGAACGGCAGAAAGACCACCGCGAGGGTGGCGGCGCCGTACGCGGCCGCGCACACCGCCAGCAACGTGTTGGGCGGCACCTTCTGGCGTAACGGCGCCGGAACCGCGACGGCGAGCACCGCGCCCACACCGATGGCGCCCAGTGCCACGCCGTAGCCGCCGGCCCCCAGGTGCCAGGTGGCGGCGGCCGTCACGGGCAGCAGGGCCAGCAGGGCCGAGGCGGGGAAGACGAACAGGGCCGCGCGCAGCAGGATCCTGCGGAAGATCGGACCGTTGACCACGTAGCCCAACCCGGTCAAGATCGCCTGGCCGAGGTGCTCCCGTTCGATGGGCGCGATCTGCTTGGGTCGCCGCCACCCCGCCAGGGCGACGATGATGCCCACGAACGAGATCGCGTTGATCGCGAAGACCGCCGCCGGGCCCGCCACCGCCAGGACGATGCCGCCGATGGCGGGCCCGACCACCCGGGCGACGTTGACCGAGACGCTGGCCAGCGTTGCGGCGGACGTGATCTGCTCGCGGGGGACGACCTCCGGTTGGATCGCCTGCCAGGCCGGCGCCGTGATCGCGGAGGCGACGCCGATCGCCAGGGTGAACAGCAGCAGTGCGGTCGGGGTGAGGCGCCCGAAGTAGGTCAGCCCGGCCAGCGCGAGCGCTACCACCACCGCATACGACTGCAGGACGATCAGCAACCGTCGCTGGTCGAAGACGTCGGCGAGCGCACCGGCGAACAGCGCCAGCACGAGCGTCGGCCCCAGGCTCGCGGTCTGGACCAGTGCGACGACGGTGGCGCTGCTGTGGCCTTCGACCAAGACCCATTGCGCCGCCACGCTTTGCATCCAGGTGCCCACGTTGGAGACGAACTGCGCGACGAACAATGCGCGGAAAACCTGATTGCGCAACGGCGCCCAGACCGATATCTCCCCGCTGTCGGTGCGCTCCTGCGTCATATCCGACATGCGAGCCTTTCGCGTCGTGCGGCGGGGTAGAAGTCTAAGACACGCACCCAACGCGCGCATGACGGCGCGGCGTCACCGCCGGCGTCCGCCTCGTGATCGGCTGGCCGCCGTAATAGACCTCGACGCCGCCAGCGGGCACGAGAAAGATTGGGGCTAGCCCAAATTCGGAGCGGCGAAGGTGTCGCACTTCTTCGGGTCACCGGTCTGGTAGCCGACGGTGAACCAGTGCTGCCGCTGCTCCGACGAGCCGTGCGTCCACGACTCGGGGTTGACCCGCCCCGTCGCTTCCTTCTGGATGCGGTCGTCGCCCACCGACGCCGCGGCCGAGAGCGCGTCCTGGATGTCCTGATCGCTCAGCGGCTGCAGATAGGGCACGCCGGTGCTCTCCTGCTTGACGGTCGACGCGTAGTGCGCCCAGATCCCGGCGTAGCAGTCCGCCTGCAGCTCCGTGCGCACGCCGTTGCCGCCTGCGCCCTTCGCCCCCTGCTGCGAGCGGCCCAGGATGCCCTGCAATTGCTGCACGTGGTGGCCGTATTCGTGGGCCACCACGTACTCCTGCGCGAACGGCCCACCGCTGGAACCGAATTTGTCGACCAGCTCCTGGAAGAAGTCGGTGTCGAAGTACGCCGTCTGGTCAACGGGGCAATAGAACGGCCCCACCGCGGTGGTGGCCGGCCCGCAGCCCGTGTCCACCGAGCCGGTGAACAACCGGACGTGCGGCCGGGTGTAGCCCTGCATCAGCTGCTTCCACACCGCGTCCACCGAGTTGCCGGTGGCGACCACGCGGCACTGCACGTACTTGTTGGCGTCGGCCCCGGTCTTGCACTGGCTCAGGTCGAACCCGGGCGCCGAGTAGCCGCCGGTGTTCGTCTGCTGCTGGTTGAGCACGCGGCCCGGGTCGACGCCCAACAGCAACGCGCCGATCAGGATGAGCAGCCCGAGGCCGCCGCCCCCGACGGCCATCCCCATGCCGCCGCCGCCCGACGACGACGCGGTGCTGGTGTCGATCTGCATACCCTCGTTGAAGCTCATCGCCCGCTCCTAACGTTGCCCGGTTTCGGCGAACCGCGTATCGGTGTAATTGCGCAGGTTGCGCAGGAATCGGCGGAGCCCCAGGTTGAGCAGCGGCCCCACCGCGTACATCGCCAGCCGCGCCGGGCCCGCGGGCTTCTGCGCCATGGTCCACGTCAGCCGGCACCCACCCGGGATGACCTCGACCCGGTAGTCCTCGGCGAATGCCGCGACGGCCTGCGTCGAGCATTCGTTGAACCGAAAAGCCATGTGGCTGAACGGCTCCCACGCCAGATACTCTTCGTTGCCGACCAGGCCACCGCGCATCTCGACGACGCGGGTGGTGCCCACGCCGCGCGGCTCGGGGCTGGTCCAGGTCACCTTGGTGATCACGCTCGCCCAGCGGGGCCAGGACTCCGCGTCGGCGAGCACCTCGAACAGCTGCTCGGGGGTGATCGCGAGGTCGACGCTGTTGCGATACACGAAGGGCGCGCTGTCGATGAAGCTCAGGTCGACGCGGTCGCAGGGGAACATGGAAATAATCTAGCCGGGGCCGTCGCTCGCCGCGGCCAGCAGCGGCACAAGGACGTCGCTGATCGGCGTAGCCAGATCATGGGCGCGGCCCTTGCGGCTGATCACCCCGTTGCGGATGTCCCACTCCATCCGCCGGCGGTTCTCCCGGTCGGCCAGGATCGAGGTGCCCATGTCCTCGGCGACGTGCCGGAACATCTCGGCCAGCTCGTCGACGATGGTGTCGGGCAGCTTGGCGCCCTCGGCCCGCGCGACCGCCAGGCATTCGGCGACGTAGCGCCGCGACAGTTCGGTGACGTCGTCGCGGCGGAACATGCCGGATCGCCGCCCGGACAGCGCCATGAACCCGGCCAGCGCATTGGTGAGCAACTTGCGCCAGGCGGCGGTGACGAAGTCGGGGTCGCAGTCCACCCGGCACCCGGCTCCGCGCAGCAGGTCGGCGACCGTCTGCGCCGCGGGCCCGCTGGGCAACACCAGCGTCGCTTCGGTGCGCAGCCGCACCCAACCCTCGGGCTGGGTCTCCGCCGAGTACCACACGATGCCGGGCACCACCGGCGACGACGGGCAGTGCGGCTGCACCTGCTCGGCCTGCTCCACGCCGTTCTGCAGCACGACGACGATCGTGTGCGGGTCGCACAGCCGGGTCAGCCAGCCCGACGCCGCGTCGTTCTGGGTGGCCTTGACCGCCAGCAGCACGACGTCGACCGGCCCGGTGACCTCGCCCGGATCGGTGTGCACGGGGCCGGGTACCACGATCGGATCCGCGCCGTCCGGCCGCAATTCGATGCTTTCCCGGGGGGTGTGACCGCACACCAGCACCGAATGCCCTGCCTGGTGAAGCAGCGCGGCGATCGTGGTGCCGACGGCGCCGGGACCGACGAGTGCGATGTTGGTGACGATAGGACCGAAATTACCTCCCTCTAGACTGGGCACTCGTTCCAACCGCGGGAAAGGGAGTGTTTGTGCTGCGCAGCCACGCCGCCGGGTCGCTGAGAAGCAGCGACGCCGGACAGCAGGTGACGCTAGCGGGCTGGGTGGCTCGCCGCCGCGACCACGGCGGCGTCATCTTCATCGATCTGCGCGACGCCTCGGGGGTCGCGCAGGTGGTGTTCCGCAACGCTGACGTGCTGGCGCAGGCGCACCGGTTGCGCGCCGAATTCTGCGTCGCGGTCACCGGTGTCGTCGAGATCCGGCCGGAGGGCAACGCCAACCCGGAGATCGCCACCGGCGACATCGAGGTCAACGTCGCCACCCTGACCGTGCTCGGCGAGAGCGCGCCGCTGCCGTTCCAGCTCGACGAGCCCGCCGGCGAGGAGCTGCGGCTGAAGTACCGCTACCTCGACCTGCGCCGCGACGGGCCGGCCGCGGCGCTTCGCCTGCGCTCCAAGGTGAATGCCGCCGCCCGCGCGGTGCTGGCCGGCCACGACTTCGTCGAGATCGAGACGCCGACGATCACCCGGTCGACGCCGGAGGGCGCGCGCGACTTCCTGGTGCCGGCCCGGCTGCACCCCGGCTCGTTCTACGCCCTGCCCCAGAGCCCGCAGCTGTTCAAGCAGTTGCTGATGGTGGCCGGGATGGAGCGCTACTACCAGATCGCCCGCTGCTACCGGGACGAGGATTTCCGCGCCGACCGGCAGCCCGAGTTCACCCAGCTCGACATGGAGATGAGCTTCGTCGACGCCCAGGACATCATCGCGATCTCCGAGGAGATCCTGACCGCGCTGTGGACGCTGATCGGCTACCAGGTCCCCACACCCATCCCGCGGATCACCTATGCCGACGCGATGCGCCGATTCGGCTCCGACAAGCCGGACATGCGGTTCGGGCTGGAGCTCGTCGAGTGCACAGAGTTCTTCAAAGACACCACGTTTCGCGTCTTCCAGGCGCCGTACGTGGGCGCGGTGGTGATGCCGGGCGGGGCGTCGCAGCCGCGTAGGACGCTGGACGGCTGGCAGGACTGGGCCAAGCAGCGCGGCCACCGCGGGCTGGCCTACGTGCTCGTCGGAGATGACGGCACGCTGGGCGGCCCGGTGGCCAAAAACCTGACCGACGCCGAGCGCGACGGCCTGGCCGCCCACGTCGGGGCCGAGCCGGGGGACTGCATCTTCTTCTCCGCCGGCCTGCCCAAGCCGTCGCGCGCACTGCTGGGCGCCGCCCGCGGAGAGATCGCCAGCCGGCTCGACATGATCGATCCCGAGGCGTGGGCGTTCGTCTGGGTGGTGGATCCGCCGCTGTTCGAGCCCGCCGACGAGGCGACCGCCGCCGGGGACGTGGCCGTCGGCTCGGGCGCGTGGACAGCGGTGCACCACGCGTTCACCTCGCCCAAGCCTGAGTACGAGGACGTGGTCGACTCCGACCCCGGCGCCGTGCTGGCCGACGCCTACGACATCGTCTGCAACGGCAACGAGATCGGTGGGGGATCGATACGTATCCACCGCCGCGACATCCAGGAGCGCGTATTCGCCGTGATGGGCCTGGACCAGGCCGAGGCCGAGGAGAAGTTCGGATTTCTGTTGGAGGCGTTCACCTTTGGCGCGCCGCCGCACGGCGGGATCGCCTTCGGCTGGGACCGGATCAACGCGCTGCTGTCGCGAGTCGACTCGATCCGCGAGGTGATCGCGTTCCCGAAGACCGGCGGCGGCGTCGACCCGCTCACCGATGCGCCCGCGCCGATCACCGCGCAGCAGCGCAAGGAGTCCGGAATAGACGCCAAACCGGAGAAGGTTGACCGGGCATGACGGAAATGCCTGACACCCAGACCATCAACGCGTTCAACCAGAGCATCATCGACGAGTTCCGATCCAACGGCGGCAAGGTCGGCGGCCAATTCGAGGGCGCCAACCTGCTCCTGCTGCACACAACCGGCGCCAAGTCGGGTGAGCCTCGGGTGTCGCCGCTGGCCTACTTCGACATCGACGGCAAGCTGATCATCATCGGCTCGTTCGCCGGCGCGCCCGTCAGCCCGGCGTGGGTGCACAATCTCCGGGCCAACCCCGCGGCGCATGTCGAGGTTGGCACCGAGGAGTTCGACGTGGCCGCCCACGAGTTGCCGCGCGCCGAACGCGACGCGCTGTTCGACAAGATCACCGCGGCCGCGCCCGGCTTCGCCGAGTACCAATCCAAGACCAGCCGGGTCATTCCGCTGTTCGAGTTGCGGCGCACTTAGGTGTCGTGAACACCTCGCGGCCATCGGTTGTTCTCGCCGCCGCGCGTGCGGGCAACAAACGGCTGCGACTGGTGTGGTTCAACCTGATTCAGACCTCCGTGGCCGCGGGACTGTCGTGGTATCTCGCGCACGATGTCTTGGAACATCCGCAGCCGTTCTTCGCGCCGATCGCGGCCGCCGTGTCGTTGTCGACGAGCAACGTGCTGCGCGCGCAACGCGCCATCCAGATGATGGTCGGGGTAACTCTCGGCATCGGGCTTGGTTCGGTGGTGCAGGCCGTGCTCGGCCCCGGGGCGGTCCCGATCGCGATCGCCGCCTTGGTCGCGCTCGGGGCCGCGGTGTTCATCGGGGGCGGCTTCATCGGACACGGGATGATGTTTGCCAACCAGACCGTGGTGTCGGCGATCCTGGTGTTGGCGCTGTTTCACAGCGGCCTGGGCTGGGAGCGCATCTTCGACGCGCTGATCGGCGGTGGGGTGGCCATCGTGTTCGCCGTCTTGCTGTTCCCCGCCGACCCGCTGAGCGTGCTGCGCAACGCGCGCGTCGGCGTGCTGGGCGTGCTGCACGACGTCTTGTCGCGGGCGGCGGACGTCGCCGTCGGACGCAAGGTGCCGCCATCCGACTGGCCACTGACGGCGGTCGACCGAGTGCACGAACAGCTCAGCGGACTGCTCGAGGCGCGCACCACGGCCCGCCAGGTGGTGCGAGTCGCGCCGCGCCGCTGGGGCATGCGCGACACGGTCCATGCCGCCGACCGCCAGGCCGTACACGTGGCCTTGCTGGCCGGTTCGGTGCTCCAACTGGCCCGCGCCGTCGCCCCTACCGCCGACGGCAGTCGCGACGGGCTTCCGCAGACCGTGCCCACCGTCTTGGTGGTGCTCGCGGCCGCGACCGCCCTCGCCGACGCCGATCCGGCCGGCGCGTGCGCGTACATCGCGTCCGCGCGTCATCACGCTTCGGAATTGCAGTCGATCGCCCGCGAGAAGACGCAGCTGATCCTCGCCGACGTCGTCAGCGCCTGCGTCGAGGACCTGCAACGCGTGATCGACCTGCGGCACGTGTGAGGTTCAGCGGGAGTCGGCCAGGAACTCCTGGACCAACTTCCTGGGGGCCTGCGTCAGCCACGCCTCGGTGATCAGCTCCTCGAGGTCGCGGACCGAGATCGCATCCAGTTTGACCAGCACCGCCGGGTAGCCGTCGAAATGCGGCGTCGTGAAATAGACGTCCGGCTCGTCGGCGATCAGCCCGAACTTGACGCCCTCGTCGGACACCCGCACACCGAGGATGTCGCCGCCGGGCGGTTCCGCGCCCCCGTCTGCCAGCGCCTCGCGTTCGGAGGGGCGCAACGGCCGCTCCCACGCCAGCAACTTCTTGCCGACCCGCCAATCATGCGGGGACGGCTCCGAGGTGAGTGCCAGCTCACGGACGATGCGGGCGACGTCGTACCACGTGGCCACATCTCGATTGTGCTCCCGGTTTGGTCTGCGTGCCGCCGGATTGGCAAACGGTTTCGCGTCGCGGACGGCGCGCAAGCGGCCGGCGTGTGATGTGATCAGCCTTGTGTCTGAAGCTGACGCCGGGACCGCCCGCCGCCACCGAGTCACCCACCGCACCGAGTACCGGTACTCCGACGTGGTGACCGGCTCCTACGGCCGCGGCTTCCTCACCCCGCGCGATTCGGCGCGGCAGCGGTGCGTCGCGCACCGGCTGACCATCGACCCGGCCGCCGCCGACGTCTCCACCAGCGTCGACGTCTACGGCAACATCAGCTCCTACTTCCACGTCACCGAGCCGCACCATGCCCTGACCGTGACCAGCGACTCCATCGTCGACGTATATCCGCCCGCCCCGGGGCGCTACACCAGCGGGCCCGCGGTGCAACCGTGGGAAGACTCCCGCCCAGTGGGCGGCAGGGGCGCGCTCGCCGCCGAATTCACGCTCGACCTGAATCCGCCCGAGATCACCGACGAGATCCGGGAGTACGCGGCGCCCAGTTTCGCCCCGGGGCGCCCGCTGGTCGACGTTCTGCGTGACCTCGCGTCGAGGATTTTCGCCGACTTCACCTACCGCTCGGGGTCGACGACGATTTCCACTGGTGTCAATGCGGTTCTGGCGGCCCGGGAAGGGGTATGTCAAGACTTTGCCAGGCTGGCGATCGCCTGCCTGCGCGCCAACGGTCTTGCGGCCAGCTACGTGTCCGGGTATCTGGCCACCGACCCGCCACCGGGAAAGGATCGAATGATCGGGATAGACGCCACCCACGCCTGGGCGGGGGTGTGGACACCTCAGGAGCCCGGCCAGTTCGAATGGCTGGGCTTGGATCCCACCAACGACCAGCTGGTCGACGAGCGCTACATCATCGTGGGACGCGGCCGCGACTACGCGGACGTGCCGCCGCTGCGCGGCATCATCTACACCAATTCCGAACACAGCGTGATCGACGTCGCCGTCGACGTGGTGCCGTTCGAGGGGGATGCGCTGCATGCGTGACTTCAACTGCCCCAACTGCGGCCAGCGCCTGACGTTCGAGAACTCCACCTGCCTGAATTGCGGCAGCGCGCTGGGGTTTTCGCTCGAGCAGATGGCTCTGATGGTGATCGCCGAGGAGAACGCCGGCGACCACGCCGGGTTCGTGGACGCCGCCGAGTATCAATTGTGTGCCAATCTCCAACTGGCCGAATGCAATTGGCTGGTGCCCGTCAACAATCCCCGGCTGCTTTGCACGTCCTGTGCGCTGACCACCGTGCGGCCCAACGACGCCGACACCGCCGGTCTGGCCGAGTTCGCCCGGGCGGAGGCGGCCAAGCGGCGGCTGATCGCGGAGCTGCACGAACTCAAGCTGCCGATCATCGGGCGCGACGAGGATCCCCAGCAGGGCCTGGCATTCCACCTGCTGTCCAGCGCGCACGAGAAGGTAATGACCGGGCACGACAACGGCGTCATCACGCTCGATCTCGCCGAGGGCGACGACGTGCACCGCGAGCAACTCCGGGTGGAGATGGAGGAGCCGTATCGCACCCTGCTGGGGCACTTCCGGCACGAGATCGGGCACTACTATTTCTACCGGCTGATCGCGCCGTCGAGTGACTACCTCGCGCGGTTCAACGAGCTGTTCGGCGATCCCGACGCGGATTACCAGGAGGCGCTGGACCGCCACTACAGCGAGGGGCCACCCGAGGACTGGCAGGAGGACTTCGTCTCGTCGTATGCCACCATGCATCCCGCCGAGGACTGGGCCGAGACGTTCGCCCACTACCTGCACATCCGCGACACCCTGGACACCTCGGCGTGGTGCGGCTTCGCGTCGGCGTCGGCGACGTTCGACCGGCCGGCGTTGGGCCCCAGCGCCTTTCAGACGATCATCGATATGTGGTTGCCGCTGTCGTGGTCGCTGAACATGGTGAACAGGTCAATGGGCCATGACGACCTCTACCCGTTCGTGCTGCCCGTCGCGGTGCTGGAGAAGATGAAGTTCATCTACACCGTGATCGACGAGGTGACGTCGGAGTCACGGGGACCGGCCGCCATCGCGGGGTAGGTCGAGACGATGTGCTTCTCCATCACGGCGGACCTGGTGGTGGGCACCGCCCTCGTGCCGGTCGCGGTGGCCAGCCTGCGCGAGGTGAAGCACTGGCGCGAGGTGCCTTTCGCTTCGCTGCCCGCGGTGTTCTCGGTCCACCAGTTTCTCGAGGCGGCGGTGTGGCCCAATCGCTTCGTCTCGGCCGGGGTGGCGGAGTTCGCGATGCACGCCTATGTGTTCATCGCGCTGCCGGTGCTCCCGCTATTGGTTCCGTTGGCGATCCTGATGCTCGAACCGCGCGGCGCGCGGCTGCGGGTTGCGCCGTTTGCGGTGCTCGGTGCGGTGGTGTCGGCCTATCTCGCGATGGTCGTCCTCATCAAGCCGGTCGGGGTGACGAGGTGCCCCCACGCGCTGGAATACCAGACCGCCGCTCGTGAAAGTTACTTGTGGGCAACGCTCTACATTGTCGCGGTCATCGGGCCCGCGTTGCTGTCGGGCTATCGCTCCATTGTGGCGTTCGGATTGGCAAACCTGGTGGGGCTGATCGCGGTCGGCCTCCTCTACTTTGAAGCGTTCGCGTCGTTCTGGTGCATATATGCCGCCGTGCTGTCGGTTTTGGTGCTGGTGCACATGCGACGTCGGCGGCGGTTGCCCGACGAGCACCGCTTCCGGGGTGATGACCTGGATCGCGCAGCATCGAACGTGTGATTCTCTCAAATCCCTTGTGTCACTTTAGCTTCAACCGTCACAATGCGGGCTTTTTTGTCGGTGGGGGTTTCTAGAGTTTGAGGTATGGAGGCCAGTCGTGAGGAGATCGTCGACGCTATCGACGCGCTCGACGGCGACGCGGACCGCCTGTGCGCCATGTCTTTTGACGTGCTCACCACCCCGGAACGGTTGCGGGCTTTGGAGCGGGTGGAAAGCGTCGCCCGCCGGCTGCGTACACCCCAGCACGCGCTGATCAACCAACTCGACGCGCAGGCCAGCCCCGAGGAACTGGGTGGCTCCTTGCGCACCGGGTTGGCCGACCGGTTGCGCATCACCAAGGCCGAGGCCGCCCGGCGCATCGCCGAAGCCGCCGACCTCGGCGAGCGCCGGGCGCTGACCGGTGAACCGCTGGCACCCAAGCTGACTGCGACCGCGGCCGGCCAACGCGCCGGGCGCATCGGCGAGGGCCACATCAACGTGATCCGCGGCTTCTTGGCCCACCTGCCGGATGCCATCGACGCCCTGACCCGCCAAGCCGCCGAAGCCGACTTGGCCGCCAAGGCCGCCGGGTATCGGCCCGACGAATTGGCTCGATACGCGAAGCGGGTGATGGATTGGCTGCACCCCGACGGGGAGTTCAGTGATGCCGAGCGGGCCCGCAAGCGCGGGATCGCCCTGGGCGCTCAGGACTT
>NZ_LZIX01000021.1:0-24560 GCF_001666955.1 Mycobacterium sp. E735
ACCGGCGCCCACAATGGAGTCATGACGAACTGCCCGCGCCCGGCCGCCGGCCACTTCAGCGTCGGCACGCCGCGGATTCTGGTGGTCGAGGACTCCGAGACGATCCGGGAGATGGTCAGCGAAGCGCTGACCGACATCGGCTATCACACCGCGGGTCGTTGTGACGGTGACGGTTTGGAGGAGGTGCTCGACGGGCTGCGGCCGGACCTGGTGGTGCTCGACGTCATGCTGCCGGGACGCGATGGATTCGACCTGATCGACGTCATCCGCGGCTGGGGCGACGTGGGGATCGTCTTGATCACGGCGCGGGACGGCCTGCAGGATCGGCTGCGCGGGTTGGACGGTGGGGCCGACGATTACGTGATCAAACCGTTCGAGCTGGCCGAACTGGTGTCGCGCGTCGGGGCGGTGTTGCGCCGGCGCGGACGGCTGCCGCAGGTTGTCCAGGTCGGGGATCTGATGCTGGACGCCGACGCGGGCGTGGCCGCGCGCGGTGGTAGCCGCCTCGACCTGACCGCAACCGAACTGCGGCTGTTGGCCTTCCTGGTGGAACAGCGCGGCCGCATCGTCAGCGCCGGCCAGATCCTGAACGGGGTCTGGGGGTACGACGCCTACGATCCGAACCTGGTGCAGGTGCATATCAGTGGATTGCGGCGCAAGCTCGAAGCCCACGGGCCGCGGATCCTGCACACCGTGCGCGGCATCGGCTACCGGTTGCAGCCGCGGCGATCATGACGGCCGCGTCCACGACTCGGACCCCGTCCCTGCAGCGCCGGGTGACGCTGGTGGTGGTGGCGTTGCTCGCCCTGCTGCTGGTGGTGCTCGGCGTGACCGTCGACCTCAGCCTGGGCGTCCTCGCCCGCAGAAACCTGCACGACCGGCTCCTCGCCGCGGCATCCCGGGCCGAGGCGCTGGACGTCGCACACACGTCACCCGACCTGCTGGCCGCCGAACTCAACGGCGGCGGCGTACGGGCACTGCTGGTCACCGCCGACGGCGCAACGTACGGCGACCGCGGCATCAGCCCCGATACCGTCGCGGGTCCCGTTGTCCCGCCGCCCTTTCCGCCCCCGCCGCCGTTCGCTCCGCCACCGCCGTTCGCGCCCGGCCCGAACTTGCCGCCGCCCGGCATTGCACCCTGGCCGCCGCCGCCGCCCCCGCCGCCCCCGCCGGATGCCACCGCGACGGCCGTCGTGCGCCCGCTGCCGGATGGCTCCCGGGTGATCCTGGTCGCCGACACGACGCAAACCACCCAGGTGACGCACCAGCTGCGCCTGCTGATGATCGGGGCCGGCGTGGTGACGCTCCTGACCGCGGCGCTGTTGTTGGTGGCGGTCAGCCGGGTGGCGTTGCGCCCGTTGGACCGGCTGACGGCGCTGGCGAACGACATCAGGACCGGCGACCGCGGGCGACGGCTGCGCCCGGACCGGGCCGACACCGAATTGGGGCGCGCCGCAACCGCTTTCGACGGGATGCTGGACGCGTTGGAGGCTTCCGAAAACCGGGCCCAGCGGGCCGCGGACACCGCCCAGCGGGCCGAGACCGCGACCCGGCGCTTCCTCGTCGACGCCGCCCACGAGTTGCGGACCCCGATCGCCGGGATTCAGGTCGCCGCCGAACAGCTCGTCAACAACGCCTCCGCCGCGGATCAGGGCGACGACGCGGCGCAGGGTCAGTACCGCCGGGCCAGCCTGTTGCTGTCCGACGCCCGCCGCGCCGGCCGGCTCGTCTCGGACATGCTCGATCTGAGCCGCATCGACGCGGGCCTGCCGTTGGACACCCGCGAGGTCGACCTGGCCGCGATCGCGGACGCCGAAGCCGACCGGGCCGCGATGCTCGCGCCGCAACTCGCGATCAGCCGCACCGGCGTGGCCGACCTCGCCGTCAACGCGGACCCCACCCGGCTCGCGCAGATCCTGTCCAATCTGCTCGACAACGCACGCCGCTACACACCGGCCGGAGGCGCCATCACGATCGATGTCCGGCGCGACGACGGCGCCGCCGCGGTGACTGTCACCGACAGCGGCCCAGGGATTCCCGACGAGGAGCGCGAGCGGATCTTCGAGCGCCTGGTGCGCCTGGACGCCGGCCGCGCCCGAGATCACGGCGGCGCAGGGCTCGGGCTGCCGATCGCCCGGGCGCTGGCCCGAGCCCACGGCGGAGAGCTGGTGTGCGTGCCGCGCGACGGCGGTGCCGAGTTCCGCCTGACCCTGCCGGTCGTCGCTGCCGTCGACCCGAGCGCCGAGCGGTGACCACCCCGGGTCGAGGCGGCCACCGCTCGGTGCCGCTAGCGCACGCCCGGCACTAGAACCCCGGCGGTGGCGGGCGGAAGGGTCCACCCGGAGCCCCCGGCGGCGGCGGTCCGCCCGGTGGTCCGGGCGGCGGCGGTGGCCCACCGGGCCCACCCGGTCCCGGCCCCCAGGGTTGTCCCGGCGGCGGGGGCGGGGGCGGATCCGCGCTGGCCACCGCGGCGCCGAAGCCGGCCGCGGTCGCCCCGAGGGCGCCCGCCAGCAGCGAACCGGCGATGAGTTGTTTGATCTTCACTGGGCCCATCTCTCCCTTTCTGTCGGCGATCGATCCCCGTCGGGTGCGCAATAGCGTCCCGCGCACCGCGACGTCCGCGACGTTAGGAAGCGAGCCTGAAGCCAGCCTGAAGATCCTTGCGGCGGGCGAACTTTCAGCCGGCCGCGGACGACACCGCGGTCACGGTGGTCAGCCGCCACTTGTCCAGCCAGGGCTGGACGAGCTCGGCCACCGAGAACCTCGCCGGGGCCGAACATCCCGGCTTCGGCGGGTCGGGGACACCCCCGCGGATGAGGATGCCGACGGCGCGCACGGTGCCGTCGCCGTCGTTGAGGTAGACCGGCCCGCCGGAGTCGCCGCATTGGCCGGGCGCCAAGAACACGACCTTGCTCTTGGTGACTTCCGTGATCGGGCCGCAGGTGGCCTCGCCGGAACCCATGCCGAACTTGCAGAGTTCCTGGCCGATCTGCAGGTTGGTGGCGACGCCCGCGACCGGCAGGGAGGCCCCGATGGCCGCGCTCTGCGGGACGCTTTCGCCGTTGAGCAGGACCAGGCCGATGTCGTGCTGCTCCTTGTGCACACCCTCGTTGACCGTCTGGCTGAACGTGCCGACCGTCGCGTAGGGGAGGACGCCGCCCAGGTTCATCGTCACCTTGCCGGGCCCGCCCGGGCGGTTGCAGTGACCGGCCGTCAGCACCCCGGTCTCGCCGGCGGCGGTGTGCACCAAAAATCCCGCGGTGCAACCCATTCCGCCCGACCCGTCGGCGTACTCGACGAAGATGCCCGCGCCGGGGCCGATAGCGCTCGATGCGGGCAGGTCGATCGGTGCCAGGGCGGGCGGTGGGGCGAGGGAGCGGGCGCCGTCGTTCCTGGACAGCTGGGACACCGCGGCGACGAAGGCCATGGCGCAGAACAACGCCGCGATCGCCAGCAACGCGGAATGCATCCTGGAGCGTTGTGGCAGCGGATACTGCACGTGGGTTCCGGCCAACACCCCCCCTTGAGCGCGCGATGCCGGTAGGTCTCTGAGGCCCCAGCTTGCCAGCTTCGGCCCAGCGGCCGTGGCGATTAGCGAGATCTGGTCAGCGAACGGTGGCCGGCTGGGGGGAGGGCTCGTCGTCGACGGGACTGTCTGCCCGGCGATGGTGCCGGCGGAAATGGCGGATCTCGATGATCAAGCCCGTCAAACCCAGCGTCGCCGTGCACAGCGAGACGAGGTACAGCAGCGAGTTGGGGTGTCCGGCGAGGGCGTCTCCGAGGATCACCACGGCGGCGGTGCCGGGCAGCAGGCCGCCCAGCGTCGCCAGCGTGTACGGCAGCAGGCGCACCGTCGACGCACCGGCGGCGTAGTTGATCGCGGAGAACGGCACGGCGGGAATCAGCCGCAGCGACAGGATGGCCAGCCAACCCCGTTGGCGCAGGCGTTCGTCGACCGTGTCGATCGACCGGTGGCGCACCAGGCGGTTCAACCGCCACCCGGCCGCCCGCACCAGCAGCATCGCGATCACCGCGCTCGCGGTGCTGGCCCCGACGGCCAGCGCCACACCGAGCAGCGGGCCGAACAGCAGGCCGGCGGCCAGGGTGAAGGCCGTGCGGGGGACCGGTACCACGGTCGCCACGATGTGCGCGGCCAGGAACGCCAGCGGAAACCAGGGGCCGACCGACTGTGCCCAGTCGCGCATCTGCACGGGCGTGGGCAGCGGGAGCCATGACGCGGCGACGATCAGCAGTGTGATACCGACCACTGTGGCGATTGCCCGGGGCCGCGACAGCAGACGCGCGGTTGCGCCCAGCGCGCCGGCGAGGTCGCGCAGAGTCCGGTTGATTCTGCAGGTGGCGGAAGCCGTCACGCCTGTAAAGGTTACGGGGCCCAGGTGAATAACTCGTTTCCCGAGGCTGGCGTTTCATCGGCGCGCCGCCGCGTTCGTCGCGCCGCGCGGTTTTCTGCCCACAGGCCCGATCAACTAGCCTCATTAGTAAGTCGCAGGCCCCATTTGCTGGGAAAAAGGGAGCAATCGGTGTCCATTGATGTACCCGAGCTCGCCGAACTAGAACAGGTTCGCGGGCGTTGGCGCAGCGCGGTCGCCGGCGTGCTATCGAAAAGCACCCGGAAAGACCCCGAGGAGCTCGGGGACCAGCCCGAGCGGCTGCTGGAAACCCCGACCTATGACGGCATCGCCATCCGGGCGCTGTACACCGCGCTGGACGAGCTGCCGGAACCGCCGCTGCCGGGCGAGTGGCCGTACCTGCGGGGCGCCGACGCGCTGCGCGACGTCAAGTCCGGCTGGAAGGTGGCCGAGGCGTTCCCGACCGACCGCGTCGCCGGGGTGGCGGCCAAGGACGTCAACGCCGCGGTGCTGGACGCGCTGGGCAACGGGGCGAGCGCGCTGGTCCTGCGGGTGGGGGAGTCCGGCGTGACCACCGACCAGCTCGAGGAAAGCCTGGCCGGGGTGTACCTGAGCATGGTGCCGGTCATCATCGATGCGGGCGCCGACTACTCGACGGCCGCCGACGCGATGTTGGCGATGGCGGCCCGCGTGGAGGGAGATCAGCGCGAACTCCTGTCGATCGACCTGGGCGGCGACCCGCTCACCGCGGCGCTGAGTGACCGTCCCACGCCGGCGCTCGACGAGGTCGTCACGGTCGCCAAGCGGGCGGCCCGAGAGCGCGGCGTGCGTGCGATCACCGTCGACGGCCCGGCCTTCCACAACCTGGGCGCCAACGCGACCTGGGAGCTGGCCGGCACCGTGGCCGCCGGGGTGGACTATCTGCGGCGGCTCACCGAATCGGGCCTGCCGGTCGGCGAGGCGTTGCGGCAGATCAGCTTCCGGCTGGCCGCCGACGACGACCAATTCGTCACGCTCGCCAAGATGCGGGCGTTGCGCCGCCTGTGGGCGCGGGTTGCCGAGGTCGTCGGCGACCCGGACGGCGGCGCCGTCACCGTGCACGCCGAGACGTCGCTGCCGATGATGACCCAGCGCGACCCGTGGGTGAACATGCTGCGCTGCACGCTGGCCGCGTTCGGTGCGGGCGTCGGCGGCGCCGACACCGCGCTGCGGCTGCCGTTCGACGTGGCGATCCCGGGCGGCTTCCCGGGCACGGCGAGAAGCTTCGCGCGCCGGATCGCCCGAAACACCCAGTTGCTGCTTCTGGAGGAGTCGCACGTCGGCCGGGTGCTGGACCCCGCCGGCGGGTCCTGGTTCGTCGAAGACCTCACCGCGCGGCTCGCCGAGCGGGCCTGGGAGCACTTCCAGGCCATCGAGGCCCACGGCGGTTTCGTCGACGCGCGCGACTACGTCGCCGGCCAGATCGCCGAAGTGGCCGCGCGACGCGCCGACGACATCGCGCATCGGCGCACCGCGATCACCGGTGTCAACGAGTTCCCGAATCTGACGGAGCCGGCTCTGCCGCAAGAAGATTCGCCAGGTTCGCCGCTGGCCGCCGGCAACCTGCGGCGGTATGCCGCCGCGTTCGAGGCGCTACGCGATCGCTCCGATGCGTTCCTGGCCCGCACCGGCGCGCGACCGCGGGTGCTGCTGCTGCCGCTGGGTCCGCTGGCCGAGCACAACATCCGCGCCACCTTCGCCGCCAACCTGCTGGCGTCGGGCGGCATCGAAGCCGTCAACCCCGGAACCGTCGACGCCACGGGCGTCGCAAAGGCCGTCGCCGACGCCGGGTCGCCCGGCGCGGCCGTTATCTGCGGCACCGACAAGCGCTACGGGGAGGGGGCCGCGGCGATCGTCGAGGCGGCGCGGGCCGCCGGGGTGGCGCGGGTCTACCTGGCCGGACCCGAAAAGGCCCTGGGCGACGCCGAGCACCGGCCCGACGAGTTCCTGACCGCGAAAATCAATGCGGTCGAAGCCCTTTCGAACCTGCTCACTCGACTGGGAGCGTAGCCGCAATGACCACAACCGCACCTGTGATCGGCAACTTCGCCGAAATCCCGCTGGACGGCGACCGGCCGCAGCACCCGCCCACCGAGGCCGCCGTGCGCGAGCACGTCGCCGCAACGGCGGCCGCGCACTGGTACACGCCCGATCAGCTCGAATGGCACACGCCCGAAGACATCGCCGTCAAGCCGGTGTACATCGGCGCCGACCGGGCCGCCGCCGTGGCGAGCGGCTACCCGCTGAACAGCTTCCCGGGCGAACCGCCGTTCCTGCGCGGCCCGTACCCCACGATGTACGTCAATCAGCCGTGGACCATCCGCCAGTACGCCGGGTTCTCCACCGCGGCGGAGTCGAATGCGTTCTACCGCCGCAACCTGGCCGCCGGCCAGAAGGGCCTGTCGGTGGCCTTCGACCTGGCCACCCACCGCGGATACGACTCGGACCACCCCCGCGTCCAGGGCGACGTCGGAATGGCCGGCGTGGCAATCGATTCCATTCTCGACATGCGCCAGCTGTTCGACGGCATCGACCTGTCGACGGTGTCCGTGTCGATGACGATGAACGGTGCGGTGTTGCCGATCCTGGCGTTGTACGTGGTGGCGGCCGAGGAGCAGGGCGTGCCGCCGGAGAAGCTGGCCGGCACCATTCAGAACGACATCCTCAAAGAATTCATGGTGCGCAACACCTACATCTATCCGCCCAAGCCGTCGATGCGCATCATCTCCGACATCTTCGGCTACACCAGTGCCAAGATGCCGAAGTTCAACTCCATCTCGATCTCCGGCTACCACATCCAAGAGGCCGGCGCCACAGCCGATTTGGAACTCGCCTACACCCTGGCCGACGGCGTCGACTACATCAAGGCGGGCCTGGACGCCGACCTGGACATCGACAAGTTCGCGCCGCGCCTGTCGTTCTTCTGGGGCATCGGCATGAACTTCTTCATGGAGGTCGCCAAGCTGCGGGCCGGCCGGCTGCTGTGGAGCGAGCTGGTCGCCCAGTTCAACCCGAAGAACGCGAAATCGCTTTCGCTGCGCACGCATTCGCAGACGTCCGGCTGGTCGCTGACCGCGCAGGACGCCTTCAACAACGTGGCGCGCACCTGTATCGAGGCGATGGCCGCCACCCAGGGCCACACCCAGTCCCTGCACACCAACGCCCTCGACGAGGCGCTGGCGCTGCCCACCGACTTCTCGGCGCGGATCGCGCGCAACACCCAGCTGCTGCTGCAGCAGGAGTCGGGCACCACGCGGCCCATCGACCCCTGGGGCGGTTCGTATTACGTGGAGTGGCTGACCCATCAGCTCGCGCAGAAGGCCCGCGCCCACATCGCCGAGGTCGCCGAGCACGGCGGCATGGCCCAGGCCATCAGCGACGGCATCCCGAAGCTGCGCATCGAGGAGGCGGCCGCGCGCACCCAGGCCCGCATCGACTCCGGGATGCAGCCGGTGATCGGCGTCAACAAATATCAGGTCGAGGAGGACCAGGAGGTCGAGGTCCTCAAGGTCGAGAACAGCCGCGTGCGCGCCGAGCAGCTGGCCAAGCTCAAGGAGCTGCGGGCCAGCCGCGACCAATCCGCCGTCGAGGCCGCGCTGGCCGACCTGTCCCGGGCGGCCGCGGCACACGGCCGCGCCGGCGAGGACGGGCTGGGTAATAATCTGCTGGCGCTGGCGATCAACGCCGCCCGGGCCAAGGCGACGGTCGGGGAGATCTCCGACGCGCTGGAAAAGGTATACGGCCGGCACCAGGCGGAGATCCGCACGATCGCCGGTGTTTACCGCGACGAAGCCGGAAAGGCCCCCAACATCGCAACCGCCACGGAACTGGTCGAGAAGTTCGCCGAGGCCGACGGCCGACGGCCGAGAATTCTCGTGGCGAAGATGGGTCAGGACGGTCACGACCGCGGTCAGAAGGTGATCGCGACGGCCTTTGCCGACCTGGGCTTCGACGTCGACGTCGGCTCGCTGTTCTCCACGCCCGAGGAGGTGGCCCGGCAGGCCGCCGACAACGACGTGCACGTCGTCGGTGTCTCGTCGCTGGCCGCCGGCCACCTGACGCTGGTGCCGGCGCTGCGCGACGCGCTCGCCGAGGTGGGACGGCCCGACATCATGATCGTGGTCGGTGGCGTCATCCCGCCCGGTGACTTCGACGAGCTGTACCAGGCCGGGGCCGCCGCCATCTTCCCGCCCGGGACGGTGATCGCCGACGCCGCGATCGGTCTGCTGCACAAGCTGGCCGAGCGTCTGGGTTACCCGCTCGACTAGATGGCCGGCCGCAAGAGCGATTCCGTCGACGACCTGGCCGACGCCGTTCGCCGTGGCGACAGGGCGGCGCTGCCACGGGCCATCACGCTGCTGGAGTCCACCCGCGCCGATCATCACGAGAAGGCGCAGCGGCTGCTGCTGGAGCTGACGCCCGACGCGGGCAACGCACATCGCGTCGGCATCACCGGAACACCCGGGGTAGGCAAGTCGACCACCATCGAGGCCCTCGGCATGCACCTGATCGAGCACGGCCACCGGGTGGCGGTATTGGCCGTCGACCCGTCGTCGACGCGCAGCGGCGGATCGATCCTCGGCGACAAGACCCGGATGGCGCGCCTGGCCGTGCACCCGGACGCGTACATCCGCCCGTCGCCGACGTCCGGCACGCTGGGCGGCGTAGCAAAGGCCACCCGCGAGACGGTGGTGTTGTTGGAGGCCGCCGGTTTCGACGTGATCATCATCGAGACCGTCGGCGTCGGTCAGTCCGAGGTGACGGTGGCCAACATGGTCGACACGTTCGTCCTGCTGACCCTGGCGCGCGGCGGCGATCAGCTGCAGGGCATCAAGAAGGGCGTGCTCGAGCTGGCCGACATCGTGGTGGTGAACAAGGCCGACGGCGAACACCTCGCCGAGGCGCGGGTGGCCGCCCGGGAACTGTCCTCGGCCATCAGGCTGATACACCCGCGCGAAACACTTTGGCGGCCACCGGTTCTCACCATGAGCGCGATGGAGGGGACCGGTCTGACGGAGCTGTGGGACACCATCGAACGCCATCGGCAGGTGCTCACCGAGGCCGGCGAGTTCGAGGCGCGCCGGCGCGCCCAGCAGGTCGACTGGACATGGCAGATGGTGCGCGACACCGTCTTGGACCGGGTGCTGGCCAACCCCAAGGTGCGCAAGATGCGCGCCGATGTCGAGCGCCAGGTCAAGGCGGGAGAACTGACCCCCGCGCTGGCCGCCGAGCAAATATTGACGGCAGCGTCAGACTAACGGATAGGTAAACAATCTAGATTTCGCTCCGGGAAGGTGTGAAATCCAAGTAAATTTGACATTGTGACGGTGGAAAACCGAGTCGATCGCCGCGCGGTCCCTGTCCACGATGACCTTGACGCAGGTCACCGTGTGTCCGGCGCGGCGGACTCACACTTCGGATGCGTCGTTCGCAGCTTTTCCACGATGTTTCCCGCCCGCCGGTTCGGCGGCGGCGCGCTGGCCGTGTACCTCGACGGTCAACCCGTCGTCGACGTGTGGACCGGCTGGTCCGATCGCGGCGGCCACCGGCCGTGGTCGGCCGACAGCGCACCGATGGTGTTCTCGGCGACCAAAGGCATGGCCGCCACCGTCATCCACCGCCTCGCCGACCGCGGGCTGATCGACTACGAGGCCCCCGTCGCCGAGTACTGGCCGGAGTTCGGCGCCAACGGCAAGGGCAACCTCACCGTGCGCGACGTGATGCGGCACGCCGCCGGCTTGTCGGGACTGCGGGGCGCCAGCAGTGAAGACTTGCTCGACCACGTCGTGATGGAGGAACGGCTGGCCGCGGCGTCGCCGGGGCGGCTGCTGGGCAAGTCGGCGTACCACGCGCTGACCTTCGGCTGGCTGATGTCCGGCCTCGCCCGGGGCGTGACCGGAAAGGGCATGCGAGCCCTGATCCGCGAGGAGCTCGCCGAGCCGCTGGGTACCGACGGGTTGTACCTGGGTCGCCCGCCGGCCGGGGCGCCGACGCGGGTGGCCGAGATCATCGCGCCGCAGAACCTGGTGCGGAACCCGGTCCTCAGCTTTGTGACGCGCAAGGTCGCCAACGAGCTGTCCGGCGGCTTCCGGTCCATGTACTTCCCGGGCATGGTCGCCGCGGTCCAGGGCGATACCCCCTTGCTGGACGCGGAGATCCCCGCGGCCAACGGGGTGGCGACGGCCCGCGGGCTGGCACGGATGTACGGCGCCATCGCGAACGGCGGCGAGGTCGACGGCATCCGGTTCCTGTCCCGCGAGTTGGTCGCCGGCCTGACCGGTCGGCGGAGCCTGCGTCCGGACCGAAACCTGTTCATGCCGCTGGCTTTCCACTTGGGCTACCACAGCCTGCCCATCGGCAACGTGATGCCCGGCTTCGGCCACGTCGGGCTGGGCGGTTCGCTCGGCTGGACCGACCCGTCGAGCGGCGTGGCCTTCTCGCTGGTGCACAACCGGCTGCTGACCCCGTTCGTGGCGACCGACCACGCCGCGTTCGTCGGCATCTATGCGCTGATCCGCAAGGCCGCCGAGAAGGCGCGCAAGCGCGGGTTCTCGCCGGTGACCGAATACGGCGCGCCATTCTTCGAGCCGGGAGCCGTCGCGGGCTGAGGAAAAAGGCACGCGATCAATTTGGTCAGCGAGTCAAGACGAAAAGGGCATAGCGATTTCTCACGGCGCGTTTGCCGTAAATCGGTCCGTCGCCTAATCTTCTGAATTTCCCGCTGACGGCGTCGCGTGAAAAGAAACCTCTCCGAGCAGGCCGATGTGCGAAGTCCGGGTGTCGTTGGGGTAATAACGAACCCCAGGCGCCGTGGCGCGTAATGACCGACGGCGATGCGGTCGTATTTGCCGGCGGCGGCGGAAGACGGTGTCCGGGCCATTCACGCCCATGGCGTCGGCGCCATCGCCCGGACTTTCGTAACCGTCATTTCCAGGGTACTGCGGTGCGGCCGGACGACCGGTCGATTTGCCGAGGCGCGCGTACCGGCCGGACCGGTTCCGAGCCATGTTGCTCCGCTGGCACAACAACTTCGGGCTGTAACACCGGACGCCGCCGCAGCGATACGTCAGCGAAAGCTACCCGTGTTTTCGGAAAGTGAGGCGCATCACAGAAACTTCACACTTCAGCGTTTGGTGGCCCCGACACGCCGGGTAGTAGCCGCCAAGGGGGGTCGGTCGGCCCCGGCCGAAGAGCCGGCGACGTTCGTGTATGACCAACGGTCGCAACGATCTGGCTCGAGTGATGCAAAAAGGGGGTGAGTGCAACGACAGCCGTCTAGACTCACTCCCGGTGGTACTGACATGCGGCAGAGGGGGGTTCACCTTTGGTCCGCGGGATGATACTGCACATGACTTGATCGTCGAATTCGGGCTCGCCGGTGAATCCCACAAATCAATAATTCGAGTGTTGGATCGGTTGTAAGCGCGGTGCTTCAGGCATTACGAGTGGTCCGGTGATCTCGTTGAGCCAGACAGGTTTCCCATGCGCCACGTAAACGAAGACCAACGGAGTGTCCTCCCCGCACCCGATTCGACGACTGCCTTGACGTTTGAGAATCGCGTCATTGCCGCAGAAGTTGCCGCCTAGTCGAGGAACCGGAGACAATAACCGATGCCCCAGACATCACCTAGCCCAACAGAACTGAAAGGCTACGATCTGTCGTGAAATTTGTGCTGGCAAGCTATGGAACTCGGGGCGATGTCGAGCCGACCGTGGCTATGGGTCGAGAACTGCAGCGCAGGGGACACGACGTTCTCATGGCCGTCCCATGCAATCTCACGGGCTTCGCCGAGGCGGCGGGGCTTCCGGCGGCGGCCTACGGGCCGGATATGCATGACTTCCTGACTGATGACTTCCTCCGTGACTTCTGGACAGACTTCCGCCGCAGCTTTTGGACCATCAAAGAGCCGATCAGGTTGTTGCGTGAGCTGTGGCAGCCGTGCCTCACGCACTGGGCAGAAATGAGCCGCACGCTGGCATCGCTGGCCGCGGGCGCCGATGTCCTGTTCAGCGGACTGGTTTACCAAGAACTCGCCGCAAGCATCGCCGAGGCCTACGACATTCCGTTTGCGACGCTGCATTACTTTCCGATACGGCCCAACGGCCAGCTGTACCCCTTTGCGCCCGCGCCCGTGGTGCGTACCGGGATGACCGTCTACGACTGGTTGTGTTGGCGGATGAGCAAGAACGCGGAGGACGCGCAGCGCCGTGAACTGGGACTACCCAAGGCGACGTCTCCTTCACCACGTCGAATCGAACGCGCCGCGCTGGAAATTCAGGCCTACGACGAAGCGTGCTTCCCGGGCCTGGCCGAGGAATGGCAACGGTGGGGTGATCGACGCCCCTTCGTCGGGGCGCTGACGATGGGGTTGACGACAGATGCCGACGAAGAGGTGGCGTCGTGGATCAAGGCGGGAACACCGCCGATTTGTTTTGGTTTCGGCAGCATGCCGGTCGCCGCGTCCCCGGGTGACACGGTCAAGATGATCGGCGCTGCGTGCGCGGAACTAGGCGAGCGGGCATTGGTTTGTGCCGGGTGGGCCGATTTCAGTGACGTGCCGGATTTCGAGCACGTGAAGGTCGTCAGCGCGGTGAATTACGCAGCAACCTTCCCGATGTGCCGCGCGATCGTCCACCACGGCGGTTCGGGCACCACGGCTGCGGCTCTGCGTGCCGGCGTTCCGTCGATGATCCTGTGGACGGCCGGTGATCAACCGCATTGGGGTGCCCAGCTCAAGCGGCTGAAAGTCGGTACCACTCGGCGCTTTTCGACCACAACCACCGAAACCTTGGTCACCGACTTGCGTCAGATCCTCGAACCCGACTACGCAGTGCGGGCCCGTGACCTCGCCGCCCGGATGACAGACCCGGCTGAAAGCGTTGCGAAAGCTGTTGATGTGCTCGAAAAGTTCGCCAGCGCAAGGCGTTTAGTCTGAAGATCGCCCGGATGGCCCGGCGCCGGTCAACGGCCCGCGCGCGGGAAGCGGTCATCCGCCGGGCGCGTCTCTCCCGTCGTCCGACCTGACCTCGACCTGGGCGGGTGGATCGGTCGCGGCAGGGGTGCTCGGCCGCTTGAAGCGGGATTTGAGCGATAGCGCGCGCTTTTCCACCAGGAACCAACTCAGCGCCGCCACCGGAAGGGTGGCCGCCATCGCGACAACGAAAAACACGACCGGATGCAACCACGTGAGGCCGCACACCGCCAGCAGCTGCTGCATCGGGAACGCATAGATGTACATGCCATAGGACAGATCAGTGCGTAGTTGCAATCGCTTGTTCTTAAGCAGCGCCCCGGAGACGACGACGGCGTACGCCAGCGGAAGGCCGGCCACCACTCGATAATCCGGCAGCTGGCTGGACGCGAGGACTATGGCGACGCAGACGGCGACGAGCGACCAGCGAGCGGGGATCACGTCGCGCCATTGGTACAGGAGCGCCCCGGAGGCGAACATGATTGCGGAACGGCAGAGGAGCTGCGGGATGGTCCATACTCCCGGAAAGGTCAGGGGTGGTAGCAACATCGCCCCGATCACAGCGAGTACGAGCATCGCGGGGGAAACCCACCTGCGATTGGCGAGGCCGACGACGCCGATAACTGCAACCGCCAGGTAGCACATCACTTCCCAGATGAGGGACCACAGCGAGGCGTTCCAATTCGCTCCGCCCGGCGTTCCGTGCGGTGTCGGGCCGACATTCGGGTGCAGGTAGGCCAATGCGGCGTTTTGCACGACGTAATCGATCGGATCGCGCGAGGCCAGCAGCTTCCCCGCCGCACCGCCCTGGATCGCCAGGCTCAGTGGTGCGAACAGGTATGCGGTGACGATCAGGCAGACGTAGAAACCGGGGAGGATTCGCAGAGCTCGAGCCAGCAGGTAGTCACGAAGTTGCGGGTCGTTCAGCCAGCTTCGGGAGATGAGAAATCCCGAGATCGCAAAAAACCCGTCGACACCTATCGCGAACATAAGCTTGGTGGCAGCGGCGGGAGGCATATGACCCGTGATCGGCCATGAGTGGAACAGCATCACTTCGGTTGCCAGGGCTAGCCGGAACGCGTTCAGCGCATTATTTCGCGGGCTGAACACTTCCCCCAGCTTCATGTGACTCCGTCCATCGTCCCCCGGTGCGCGTTGTCGGCGCCATCGTATATCGCGACGGTGTTGATCACTGTTGCTTTGAGCGCTCTTGGCGAGTCGGTCGGGGCGGGCAAGCGACGCGGCGGCGGCCGTGCTCACTGAACTGGCCTGCAGAGGCCTGACTGGGGTGACGGCCCGCAACGAGGCGGTGGCCAGCGCCATTTAACGCTCCGGGGCAAGAACCAGGGTGCTAGCATCCGGGTCGTGTCTGAAGAAGGTGCACGGCTGCGAATCGGTGTCCTCGGTGCAGCCCGCATCGCTCCGCTCGCGCTTATCAACCCGGCACGGGAAAGCGCCGAGGTGGTGGTCGCGGCGGTGGCAGCTCGCGAGGTATCTCGTGCCCAAGCCTTCGCCGCCGAGCACGGCATTCCTCGAGTGCACGACAGTTATGAGGCGCTCGTCGCGGACCCAGATGTGGACGCCATCTACAACCCTCTCCCAAATGGTTTGCACGGCAGGTGGACTCGAGCCGCAATCGCGGCGGGAAAGCATGTGCTGTGCGAAAAGCCATTCAGCGCCAATGCCGCTGAGGCGCGCGAAGTCGCGGGACAGGCCGCCCAATCAGACCGAGTCGTGATGGAGGCCTTTCACTATCGCTACCATCCCTTGACCCTGCGAGTTGAAGAGATCATCGCCTCCGGGGAACTGGGACAGCTGAAGCGGGTGGAGGCGGCCATCTGCTTTCCGTTGCCGAAGTTTTCCGATATCCGCTACAACTACTCCCTTGCCGGTGGTGCAACGATGGACGCCGGATGCTATGCGGTCGACATAATCCGCACGTTCGGCGGTTCGACACCCGAAGTTGTTTCGGCACAGGCGAAGCTGCGTGATTCCAAAGTGGACCGTGCCATGACCGCCCGGCTTCGCTTTCCAAACGGAATCGAGGGGCGGGTCCGTTGCTCGATGTGGTCGTGGGATCTTTTCCAGTTGAGCGCCAAGGTCGTTGGCGATCGCGGGGAAGTGCGCGTTCTCAATCCCGTGATGCCGCAAGCTTTCCATCGGCTCTCGGTCAAATCAGCGGACGGCAAACGAGTCGAGCGCTTCTCGCGCCGCCCCTCCTATGCGTATCAACTCGACGCGTTCGCCGCGGCGGCGCTGCGCGGGGAGCCCATCAAGACGACACCGGAAGGCGCCGTCGAGAACATGAGCGTCATCGACGCCATCTACCGCGCCGCCGGCCTCCCGCTCCGCGAGCCCGCCTGAGCTGACCGGTCCACCTGGCCGGGACGGCAGGAAACACGGATTGAAAAGCTCAGCTGGCGAAGTGCGCCTGATTCAGGTGTTCGCCCACCCGCAAGGCGTTTGCCGCGATGGTCAAGCTGGGATTCAAACCGCCGCTGGTGGGAAAGAATGAGCTGTCGACCACGTATAGGTTTTCGACTTCGTGCGCCCTGTTGTACGGGTCCAGCACGCTGGTCTTGGGATCGGTGCCGAAGCGGCATGTCCCGCAGACGTGCGCTACGGCTTTGTTGTCCTCGGCACCTCGCAACGTGATCTTGCGGAAGGGTTCCAGCACCCCTTTCAACTGCTCCAAAAAGATTGCGCGGCGCTCGATCTCGCTCTCGTGAAGGCGGTACTGAAGTTTCAGCCGCTGACGGCCGTCGGCGGTCGGCCGATCGTCGGGTAGGACACGGTTGTCCAGATACGGGAGGTCCTCCATGATCGTCGCGAGGACCAGCCCGCCGTTGAAAAACCGCTCATAGACTTGGCGCACCGCCGGTTTCATGAGCCGAAGTGCCGCCGGCCGCCATCCGGGAGCATTGGTCAAAATCTCCATGGGTGCCATGGGGCCGAAAGATTGCACGGTGCCGTACTTCTGCCCTTCCCAGAAGTAGAAGTCGTTCAACCCGATCTCCTTGTTTGCGGCTGTGGTCCTGGAACCGCGCTGCGGCCAGATCTCCACCAAGTCGACAAGGTGACGCATCAGGTTGCGGCCCACCCAATCCGAGCCGTTGGCCAGTCCGCGCGGCCAATCGGCTGAACGGGAATTGAGCAACAGCACCGGCGTGACCAGCGCGCCGGCCGCAAGCACCACCAGTTTGGCCTTCAGGGACACCGTGCCGGAGCGATGCTCGCAGATCACTCGACGGACCTGCTTTCGGTCCGCGTCGAGACGAAGGACCCGGCATTCCGGCAGCAGCTTCGCACCGTGCTCGGCGACCGCCGGTAAGACGCAGTTGCGTGCGCTGTCGTTCTTGCACGACTGGTGGCACAGATAGCTTTGGCACGTCGTGCAACCCGAGGTGTAGTCACAGGCCATCGGTAGGTGGTAGGGGTGCAAGCCACGGCTCGTCAGGTACTCGACAAGCGGCTGGTTGTCGGCCGAAAAGGGCGGCGCCGCAGGCAGATCAGGGTCGGCGGCACCCGGTCGCAGCGGATCCGGCTGGCCCCGAACCCCGAACAGCCTTTCGGCCGCCGAGTACCACGGGCGCATCTCGTCGTAGGCGATCGGCCAGGCCTCCGGCACGGTCGAATCGCCGGGGTTTCGGAAGTGCTGCCGAGGGGTGAAATCCTGAGCGAAAAACCGCTCGCACACCATGCCGTAGAGGGCCGACGAGCCACCCGTGCCGGCGCCCAAAAAGGGCACGAATCGTTGGGGAGAGCGCCCACTGATGTCTTCGATCTCGTCGGTCGAGCGTCCGGACCTGGTCAATACGTCGAAGTAGGTGTCGGTGGAGCGGCAAGCCTGCGGATGGGACACTTCGGGCATTGATGAGCGGACCGTCTCGGGCGCCCCCGGAAGGGTTGAACGGCCCTTCTCGACGAATAGCACCTTTCGGCCCGCGCGGGCGAGCGAGTAGCCCAGGGTGCCGCCGCCCATGCCGGTCCCAACGATGATCGCGTCCCACTCGACGCGTTCCGCCTCGCGCGCGTCTAACTCACCGTCGGCCAAAATCGAGTCCTCAGTGCGTAATTGCCCAAATTTTGCCCCCGTGTGGGCGACCCCGACAGTATCATCCCCGGCTTGGACTGAGGGCCGTTTGTTCGTTTAGGTCACAAGGCGCGAGGGTGAGAACGTGCGCCGACCCATCGGTGACCCGTTGTCAATCGAACGCAGGCACGTCCGGTGTTATTCGGCGCGCGAGCGCCCCTTACCTAGCCGAGCGAGTGTTGATGCGCTTGTTCCGGCTGGTGGTTGGAATTGGGGGTCGATTGGGTGACCGCAACAGCTTCGGCGGGGTGGTTGACCCAGTCCGCGAGACCGTCATCGAACGCCGCCTTCTTCTGCAGAATGATCTGATACTGGGCGTGCAGAACTTTGTATTCCCCCGCGTGGTATTTCAGGAACTGGTGGATCGCCCACGCGGTGTTTGCCCGTGGCCGCGGGTAGGCCGGCCACATGACATCGTCGAAAATCATCATTCCGCCTTGCTTCAACAGGCGCCACGAGTTGAGTGAATCCACTATTGCGTCATCGGCGAAGTGCGACCCATCGACATAAATCAGATCGAACTCCTGCTTTTCATCGATGAGCTGGGGCAAGACGGACAGCGATGAGCCCTTCCGCTTTGTTACCCGACCCGGGGCCGAGGACACGTTGTGATCGAAGCGCGCCTCGAGGTCTCGCAAGTCCGACGTGGCGTGGTAGTGCCATTCGTCGCTGCCCGCCCAGTGGTCAACAGCGGTCATGTGCCCTTGTGTGAAGTACGTCAGGAAAAAGAGCGTCGAACGCCCCTCCCAAGATCCGATTTCGAGAATGCGTATCGGGTCAGCGCGCTTGAAGACTTTCGGAAAGGTGACGGACCAAGGCACGATGTTCATGTCGAACCACCGCTCTTGGAATTGACCCTTCGCCGCCTGCTCTTCGAATGCCGCGCGAACCTCGGCCAGGTGTTTGGCCGTGCCGGATAGAACGCCCAGCTTTACCAGGCGGTAGTGAATGATGTCCGTGAGATAGTGCCAGACCACACCCGGACGCGTTCCCCCGATCCACCAGAAAAATAGAAATGTGAGGGTTCGGGCGGTCCAACGAAACTTCGGTTCGGTCGTTTGGCTGGTCATGTTTCCCTTGGTCTTGTTGCTGGAAGGCCGATGCAGTCTTGTCTCAGGGCTCAAGACGAGCAGCTAACCCCCCGGAAGGTTCGGCGAGCTCGTAGAGCACGGTTGTTGGATACTAACAGCCGCCGCTCACGGGGCGGGGCGGTTTGGCTCGGCCCACCAGACCCCGCCGGGGCCAGGCGCCATCTCGGGCACCTGGCAAAACGGTGGTCACGCGCACCGCCGTCAAGCTGATTGCCTTGACCGGGCGAAGCTCTCCACCAAATCGGCGGCCTTCTCGACGCTTTCAGCGGGTGTCGTCATCCGGGTGGCCAGCTCGCGGGCGCGGGCCGCATATTTCGGGTCGAGGATTCGGCGCAGGTCCTTGACCAAGGATTGGCGGGTGGTCTTCGAGAAGCGGCGGGTGGTACCCACCTTCAATCGCTTGACCCGGGCGCCCCACAGTGTCTGATTCACATCCATCGAGAGGATCAGGGTGGGGACCCCGGCGCGCATGCTAGCGGCTGTGGTGCCCGAACCGCCGTGGTGGACGACTGCCCGGCAGGCGGGAAAGACGGCCGCATAATTCACGCCGCCCACCACCTTGACGTGGTCGCCGTGGGAAACGTCACTGAAGTCGCTCCAACCGGCGCAGATCAGCGCGCGCTCGCCCAGCTCGGCGCAGGCGGCGCTGATCATGTCGATCGCGTCGGCCGGCGATTCCACCGGCATACTGCCGAAGCCGAAGCAAATCGGCGGGGTTCCCGCGGCGATCCACGACGCGACGTCGGTGTCGGCCTCGGTGGACATCGCCATCGTCAGTGCACCGACGAAGGGCCGCTGACCGTCCCACTTCCGCCATTCGGCCGCTAGCCCGGGGAAGCAAACCTCGTCGTAGGCCTGTATCTCGAGTGATCCGCTTTCGGCGATGCGCCGCGCCGACGCGCCCCTGATCTTCGGCAGCCCTAGTTCACGGCGCTGCGCGTCCTCTACCTTTTTGTTGAGGCGCCAACCGAACCAGTCGAACGCCGTCATTGACGCGCGCGCGAGGGGAGGAGGTAACAGCGGAACGAGCTGGCCGTTGGCCCGCACCGGAACGTGGTGCAACGTGGCCAACGGGACGTTCAAATGCTCGGCGACGTTGACGACGGCCTCCTGGTAACTCTGGCCCGTGAGCAGCAGGTCCGCCCCCTCGGCGAGCGATGTCAACGTCTTGCTCATCTGCGTCCAGCACTGGTCACTGAGGTCCCACATCTCGCGCCACAGCTCCCTCATCTCCCGCATCTTCCAGAAACCCCCGAAGAAGGATGTCCAGAAGTTGCGGTACACGTCGAGCCACGTCTGCGTGTTCAAGCCGAAGGCGGCCGTGGGGAGGCCCGCCGCCTCGGTGAAGCCGACCAGATCAGGCGGGACCGCCATGTGCACCTCGTGCCCACGGCGCATCAGTTCACGGCCGACTACCAGGGAGGGCTCGACATCGCCTCTCGTTCCATAACTTGCCAGCACAAACTTCACGGTTCTAGCCTTCGAGTCGGGCGTAATGGCGTGGTGATCGAGTGAAAGGACCTCGCCTCGACGTCACACCGACCGCGTCGGAATACCGGCGCCGAGGACAGCCGGGTCGCCGCCGTTGAGAAACGTCGTGCAGGTTGTCACTACTTTCGCCACAGGACCCCGCATTGGTCAATCGTGACGATCTCCGCGGAGATGTTGTGCTTGGCACGATAGTCGGCGACAGCCTTGCGGCATCCCTCGAGGTTGTAGTCGTCGATGATGCAATAGCCCCCCGGTGACAACTTCGAGTACAGCCCGTCGAGCGCCTGGATTGTCGACTCGTAGAGGTCACCATCGAGCCTCAACACCGAGATCTGATCAATCGGGGCCTTGTGCAGCGTGTCCTTGAACCAGCCCGGAAGGAAGCGGACCTGATCGTCCAGCAGCCCGTAGCGCTCGAAGTTCGCTTTGACCTCTTCTTGCGACACCGCCAGGACCGGCGCAGCGTGGTGCAGGCCGAGCGTAAACCGGGGCAGCTTGTCCTCTTTGTAGTTCGCGGTGTCCGGGGGAGGGACGCCCTCGAACGAATCCGCGAGCCACACGTTTCGGGTCTTGTCGCCGTATGCGGCCAGGACCGCGCGCATCAAGATAGAGGCCCCACCGCGCCACACGCCACACTCGACCAGATCACCCGGAATGTCCTCGTTCAGCACCGTCTCGACGCAGTGCTGCAGGCTCGTGAGTCTCTGCATCCCGATCATCGTTTCCGCGTCGGCCGGCCAGTCCATGCCGAAGTCGCGCGCGTGCTTGTCGAACGGGCGTTTGCGGACCAGCATCAGGTTGCGGTTCTTGAGTAGGGGAAGCCACGTCAGCCACCCGACGCTGGCGCGCATTTGCAGCGGCCACCCCACGGGCACGAGCTGGTCCATGCCGTACCTGGTCAAATCGCGCCGGATCTGGTCCAGATAGAGAGATCGGACGTCGCTTTCGGTCACGGTCAAAACCGTCCCCCTGTGTCTCGGTTGCGAGTACTGCCGGTGGTGAGCCTAGACGCCCAATCCGCGCCTCATTGCGCGTTTGGATTTTTCTAGAATCAGGTTGCCAGGGCTAGATTATCCACACCTGCGGACCGGTGCTGATACGGAGGCAGATCGCGCGCGCCGGTGGGCGTCCGCGTCCAGGGCCCGGTTGCTCGCGGTGGGGCGCGGTCTTATTGGCGCCCAGCGTGTTCCGGGGGGGACGACCCGATGCGCTCGCTAATCGCTTTGCGCGGGAGGTATATCGCTCTGCTCACCAATCCATTGCAGTAGCGCATGCAGACCGTCGTCGAGCGCCCACTTGGGTTCCCAGTCGAGGTCCTTTTTCGCCGGCGCGATATCGCAGCTGGCTGCGCGGATGTCACCGTCGCGAAACTTCGGTACGACGATCGGTTCGGGAGCGTCGAAGACGGCGGCGATCTTGCGGGCAAGCTCATGAATGCTGGTCGCCACGCCCGACCCGATGTCGAGGCAGCGTGACTCCTCGGCAGGTTGCTGCACCGTCGCGAACACCGCATCAATGACGTCGTCGATGTAGACGAGATCGCGGAGGATCCGCCCATCCTCGTAGACCTCGGACGGTTGCTGTTCGCGCGACAGGCGCGCGAAGAACGGAACCACTCCGGTGTAGGGATTGGTGAGCGACTGACCCGGGCCGTAGGCGTTCTGCAAACGCAGCACACTGAGGTTGGTGTCGTGAGCGGCCGTCCAGGCGGCCAGCAAGTGTTCCTGGGCGAGCTTGGTCGCGCCGTAGATGTTGGTGGGGCGGGGCTCCGTGCTCCCCGCGCAGCTCGGGAGGGGCACGGCGCGTTCGCCGTTGGGCCCTTGCGGATCCCAGTTACCCGCGGCCAGCTGCGCGTGGCTGCGAGGTCCGGGATAGAAGACCTGTGTTCCGGCGCGCCAAGCGCCCTCACCGTAGACGGCCCTGGACGACGCCACCACCAGCTGCTCGGGAACGATGCCCGCGCGCGTCAGGGCGTCAAGAAGCTGGGTAGTGCCCACCACGTTCACGGCGCCGTGCCGCGTCGCCTCCGACAGCGACTGCGCCGTTCCCGTCTCGGCCGCCAGATGAACCACCTGGGTGGGGCGAAACAGGCGAAGCACGGCATCCCAGTCCGGGGCGTGGGTGACGTCACCGGTGAAGAACCGCACTGATGGCGGCAGGTCAATCGTGGGACGTTGACCGTGAACCTGAGGCAGCAGCACATCCATGACAGCGACGTCGTGCCCGGCTTCGATGAGTCGGCGTGACAGCCTGCACCCGATGAATCCTGCTCCACCGGTAATGAGCACGGATGTTGACAAGAGCCGATCCCTCCCGTTCGAGCGCAGAAAAACTAACCGAGACGCGTTTGCGGGTGCGGCCCGCGGTTGATCATATCGGTGAACGATCTACCGTCGGCCGAGTTGAAGGAGAAAGCTCGACAACCTGGTTGCCGGGACCCGTCAGACGAGGTGAACGTCCGGCGCGTAGAGGATCCACCGTCCACCATGCTCTTGGAAGGCCCGTTCTTTGGCCATGATCTCGTCGGCGTGGTTCCACGCAAACAGCAGCGCGTAGTCGGGATAGGGGTGGGAGAAGACCTCCGGCGGGCACACCGGAATTTGGGAGCCCGGCGTGAGACGCCCCTGCTTCTCGGGGGTCGAATCACACACCATAGGAAGGAGATCCGGGCCGATGTGGCAGTAGTTCATCACCGTCGCGCTGCGTGAGGTGGCCCCGTATCCGACGACACGCCGGCCGTCGGAACGCAAGTCGCGCAGCAGTTTGACGAGGTCCGCGCGGATGCGATCGATGTTGGCGGCGAACCGAACGAACGTCTCTTCCTCGGCGATCCCTTCGGCTTTTTCCCGTGCCAGGAACTCCGCGACGGTGGCGGTCGGCTCCGACGTGCCCGGCCGGGCGACGGTGTAACGGATCGAACCACCGTGCAGCGGGAGGTGTTCGACGTCGACGAGTTCAAAGCCGAACCGGGCGGCGGTCGCCTGAACCGAGCGGACCGAGAAGAGGTAGATGTGCTCGTCGTAGATCTGGTCGAAGTAGACCTGCCTCAGTATGTCGCCGAGATACCGATCCTCGAACACGAATAGGCCGTCCGGGGAAAGCAGCGTGTCGGCGCCCTGGAAGATCGAGTCCAGGTAGGAGATGTGGCTGATCGTGTTCGCCGAATAGATCAGGTGGGCGGGTCCGTGCTCTTCGCGAATCTCGCCGGCCGTTGGCGCGTTGAAGAAATCGGTGCGCACGTTGATGCCTTGTGCCCGGGCCACCTCGCCGGCCCCGGCGGCCGGGTCCACTCCCAAGTGCCGTATTCCGGCTTCGCTCAGGGTCTTCAGCATCACCCCGTCGTTGCTGCCGATCTCGACGACAAACCTGTCCCCATGACCGGGACAGGCTCGCATGATGTGCCGGGCCACTTCCTCGCCGTGTCTGCGGATGAGCGCGGATCCGGACGCGCGGTAGGGGTAGTCGGCGCGATACATTTCGTTCGGTGGTACCTCGTCGAGCTGTTGCACCATTGTGCAAGACGTGCACAGTCCGACCGCGAGTTGGAAGAACGGCACTTTGGCGCTCTCTTCGGCCTTGACGAAGGCATTTGAGACCGGCTGACGTCCGAGGTCAAGGACCTGCCGAAGATCACCGCCGCACACCCGGCAACTGCGCTCGGACAATACTGCCCCCTATCTCACATCGGGACCACCGTGTGATGAGCATAGACCGGAACGGGCGCTCTCAGTAGGCTCCTGAGTTTCTCGAACATTAATTCGCCCAGATTGCCGGCGTAGGTGGCTTTCACCGGCCGGCAAGCCGATCCGATGCGTCTGCGCAGGTCCGGCGAAGCACGGCTGGTCGTTTGGCGCTACCGCAGATGGGCGACGCCATGACCAGCGGCAACCTTGCGGCGCCGGCCGTCCCGACCGGAAATGCGTACGCCGAAAAGGCTGCAATTTGATAATGTTCCGCGGTTGCCGGTGGCTTCCATTAGAACGGCCCGACGGCGAAGCGTTATGGATGCAAATTGCGGTCAGCGGCCGAAATACGCAATCAGTTGTGGCCGCCAATGAATACATCAGAACGCCGAGGGGCCCGCGCGGAGGCGTGCGGTCAAACCGCAACCCCCTAAAAGTGCCCGCGTCACCGTTCGAGGCCCAGTTAGGCGCCGGGTCCCTTCACCTCCCGCCGAGCGGCAGCTTCCAGCAGGTCGGCGGCTTTGGCGACGCTGGTGGCGGGTTCTGTCATCCGGGCGGCAAGCTCGCGGGCCCGAATCGTGTACTCGGGGGCCAGGATCTGGCGCAAATCCGTGACCAGCGACTCCGGGGTGGTTTGTGAAAACTGGCGGGCGGTACCCACTTTGAGTTGTTTCACTTGGTTCCCCCAGTACGGCTGGTCGGCCGAGCTCCACAAGATCAACGTCGGGACGCCGGCGCGCATGCTTGCCGCTGTGGTTCCCGAGCCACCGTGGTGCACAACGGCGCGACAGGCAGGGAAGACCGAAGCGTAGTTGACCACG